>JANLYJ010000245.1:0-11199 GCA_031365555.1 Gemmatimonadaceae bacterium
ACGGCGCGATCACCGGCTACAACCAGGTCAGCAGTGTTTACACTCGGCGGAGTAGAAGGCTTCGGTGCCAATGCGCATCCGCCCAGAATGAAAACAAGCGCAAAGTATTGCGCACTGCATTTGCCATTGTATGGACCCCCCATCACTCCTCTCCCTTTATCAGTTACCCGCTTCTTGTTTCCCTATTCTTTGTCGTCCTACGTGTGACTACGTATGTACTACGTGCACTACGTGCGAACCAAACGCACTGAGCCAGACTGAAGGCGGTTAATTGCAGCAATGCCAGCAATCGGACCTATCGCCAGAAAAACCAGAGCCCAGCGCCATCCAAAAGCGGAAGCAAACTTCGGGACAAGCTGCATCGGCAGCATTGTGAGAAGAAACCCTAACGAAGTCTGGAGAGTGAGCGCCGTCCCCACTGCGTGCGGCTCTACTGCTTCAGTCACAAGTGCACTGAACTGGGCGCTGTCGGCAATAACGAAGAACCCCCACACCAGCGCAAACGGGACTACCAGCCATAAACTGCGACCGAAGAGAATGGCGCTTGCGAGGCAGCACGCGCCACTGATGGTCAGTGCGATGCGAACGAGTTTCTCGCGTCCCTTCCGATCGGCAAACAGCCCGCCCCAGACACAACCCGCACCACCGACTGCAATTACCAGAAATGTCAGCAGCGAAATCAATGCCGGAGATTCCGCTCGGGAAATGCGCTCAGCGTAGCTCGCAGCGAGGAATGCGCCTATCCAGGTCCAGAACGCGTACAACTCGAACATGTGGCCGAGGTAGCTCGACGTTGCCAGTCGCCACTTCCGCGAGCGCACCACCGAGCCTGCAAGACCCCAGGAAAACTTCCGTGGAGCGAAAGCATGCGGCCCGTCCGAATATCCAATGCTCACGAGAAGTGCCGCCCCGAAAGCAAATGCTGAAGCGGTGACAACAACTGCTCTTACGTCCACATTCGGGAGTGCATGCAGGAAAAAGGGTGTGGCCTTTCCGACAGTGAGAGCGCCAACAATGGACCCGATTGCAAGACCACGCTGCGATACAAACCAGGTCGAGATCATTTTCATCGCCGGCGGATAGACGCCGGCCAGAAAAACTCCAGTCGCGAACCGCGCGAGGAGTACGGCTGAGAAAGTTGGCGCTATGATCAGCGCGAGATTCGCGGCAGCACCCAGAAATGCGCTAACCGCGAAAAAAACTTTCGACGGAACTATGTCCGCAAGATTGAGCATCGCGACCGCGGCTGTACCAGTCACGAAGCCGAGCTGCACGATAGTGGTTAGCCATCCCACCTGACTGGCATTCAGTCCGAATTCAAGCGCAAGCTGCGCGGACACTGCATTGGCCGCAAACCAGAGCGACATTCCGAGCAGCACTGCCAGCGAAAGCAGCGCCAGCATCCGCCAGCGTAAACCGGAAGCCGGTACCTGGCCCTGCGTGGTCAGGCTAAATCACGCCCCGCTGATGAAATGCCACGCGATAGCGATGATCGCGATGATGAGCACAATGTGGATGATGCCGCCAACGACTTTCTTGAGGAGAAGAAAGCCAAGCAGCCATAAGACAAACAGTGCAATTCCAGCGTAAAGAACCATGACCTACCTCGCAGGAAAATCGTTCACCACAAAAATCACGGCTTGCCGGCCTCTTCCTCGGCTTCGTCAGCACTCTTTGTAATGCTGCCGGTCTTGAACAGCGTCCCCTGCATGATCTCTTTCCAGATCGGTTTCTTGCGGAGAAGAAACTCGAGGTCCATCGCGAAATGCTTGAACTCTTCCTTCTGCGCATCTTTCATGATCGCCTTCGCCTGCTTGTCGGTCTCTACGAAGATGCGCTGCTCGTACCAGCCAATCGCTTCAGCTTCTTCGGTAAGCGACGTGATCATGCGCGCAAAAGTGCGCATTTCCTTGGAAAGCTCTTCGGGTGGTTCGTGATATTGATCGAAGCCCACGGTATGCCGCTCGCTGTGTCGGGAAGACTAAAGAATGACCCGGCCGGGTCTCGAACCCGGGACCTACGGATTAAAAGTCCGTTGCTCTACCAACTGAGCTACCGGGTCTGAAGCCCGATAAAGTTAACGAATCCGGAACTTTGACTGGAGTGCGATTACCAACCGAGGGTACAGCTCCCTGAAATCAGGAAGCTGGTTCGGCTGGTTTCGCGGCTGCGCCGGCTACAGCGCCCGCTTCTGCAGCAGGTTTACGCTGGGACCAGGAGGGGCGGAGAATGCGCGGACGCGCTCTGATCGCCAGTACTTCGTCATAGAACGCGATCACTCGCGGCTTCAAGGAGGCAATCGTGTCGCTGCTCTCGCTGCGAAAGGCCGCATATCGCTGGGCGTCGCCGTCCAGGGAGATCCACCACCAGTCGATTCCTGGAGTTCCCGGGGATGAGCCGCGCTCGCAACGGAATTTATGACCTGCGTCTTCGAACTGAAATTCCTTCAAAAGGACAACCTTGGAGAGTATGTCTCAAGCTAACGGATGGACCGCTCTCGCGCCGGGCTTTTTGCTCCCAAAAATCCCTTGATTATGGAGCAGGATTCGGTTGCGCCGGTCCATTTGCAGCTGGAGCTGGAGCTCCCGGTGGCTTGTCTCCCGGGCCTCGGGGCGACGGAAGACTTACCAGAATTCCGGTGACTACCAGAACAACAGTGGCTGCGATGAGCTCAGCTCGCGCCGACCTGGTGATGCTGTGCATTCCCTCGTCAGAGCCAAGCTTCGGGCGCTGCCGGCGCCAGTTGAACGCGCCAAGTGCCACCACCACCGCCACTACGCACAACTTCGCGATCAAGGCATATCCGTATGGCGTGGTCCAAAGGTTGGACAGGACCTTGATGTTGCGCCATGCTGTAATCACACCGAAGATCGCCACACCTGCGCTCGCAAAGAGCGCAAAGGGTGAAAACGAATTCACCATGTCGGCAGCAATTGCTCCGCGCTTGGAGCGAACCGAGTCGTTTCGCAGCAGTGTTCCAATTCCCGCAGCTAGGAGAATCAGCAGCGTTCCAATCCAGAGACCTGCGAACATCTGATGGGCAGGATTGACGATGCGTGTCAGGTTTCCCGCAAACACACCTCTCAGCGGACTCCCAATAAAACCAAGGAGCGCAAGGAACCAACCCGCGCGAATGCCGCGTGATGCGATCGCGAGTCCTACGATCCCGATCACGAGAAGAGCGACCTGGGAACCGGCCATCATGTTGGTGCGCAGAAGACCGACTACATCAGTGTGTGCACGCTGGGCACTTTCCGGCAGCTTCTGATAGAGCATGATCGCCGAGACAAGCGCACCGACCAGTCCTAGTAGCGCCGCTTTGCGCAACGCATCGGAATACAGACGTGCTTCGTCAGATGCATTGGAATGGCTTGCTGCGCCTCGGCCACGCTCAACGAAGAAACGAAATCCGACAGCACCCGTCGCAAGGAAGGAAGCGACAAAGCTCACGAACTCGAGTATTACATCGCGCCACTCAAGAAGCGGTTCTGGAGTCATGCGCGGAATGTATTCGACGCACGCCCGTTCACACTAGTTGCCGAGGGCAGCAAGCTCCTTTTTGGCGTCGGCGTTCGTGGGATTGATCTGAAGCGCCGTAACATATTCCTTGCGCGCCCCGTCCCTGTTTCCTTTTCGCGCCAGTATCATCCCGAGGCGCACGTGCGCGCCCGCGACGGTACCATTTTCTGGTGGACGCGCAATGTAGTTCCGAAGTGCCTGCTCCCCGCGATCCATCTGCTGGCCCGACAACGCTACTGTACGACCGAGCGCGTACTGCGCGATCATGTCATTCGGACGCATCTTCAGGCGCTGGTCGATGATTTCGAAAGCCTTGTCATACTGCTTTGCGTTCGCATGGAAGGCAGCGAGTGCGGCGTATGAACCCGAGCTGTCTGGATACGCCGCGATGATCGCCTTGAGTTCGCGTTCGACGCAAGCGTTGTCCTTTTGTGAGCTGCAGATGTTCGCGGCGAGGACGTTGCCTCTGTAAGCGTTTCGCTTACGCACCTCGTTGACCATTTCGCGCGCCTTGTCCTTGCTTCCACCCAGAAATCCGGGTGCCTGCAGGTAGTACTGAACCAGGTCTTCCATGATGTCGAGATTGTTCGGATCGAGCGACAGACCTTTCTCCCAGGCATTCTTGGTCTTCTTGGCGAGGAAAGCCTGCTTCAGCTTGTTCGCTTTCTGCGCCTTGCTTCCGTAAGCGCGACCAAGCCAGTCATAGTACTCGGCGTTGCGTCCATCCAGCTCGACGGCCTTCTCGAAGTGATCGACTGCCTTGTCCATGTCGTCATCATTGGCAGCCATGCGACCCATATAGTAGGCGGCAACGGCATCACGGGATGCGAGTGGCTTGAAGATCGCGCGCGCTTCGGGATACTTGTGCGCCTTGAACGCTTCCATGCCCTGATCGCGTGAAGACCCCTGCGCCCCGGCAATCGAGGCACAGAGAAGAAACGCGAATGCGACTGATTTCATCACAGTGTGCGAAGCACTACGCTGCCATTCACACTCTTAGCGCGAATGCTGCGTCCTCCGCGGCCGATAGTTCCCTCTGCGTGCCTTGGTCCAAAGCGTCCCGACAGCCTGATCGGAAAATCGCTGCTTATCGAGCCATTCATTGTATCAAAACGCACGTCGGCATCGAATTCTTTGGGCACTTCAATTCGCACCGTGCCGTTCACTGTGCTGAAATTCATGTCCTCATTTCCGCTGACTTTGTCCATTCGCGCAGTCACGCTGCCGTTTACTGTAGTTGCACTGACCGGTCCTTCTGAAGTGGACACGCTCACTCCGCCATTCACAGTGCTGGCTTTAACGGGCCCTCTCGCATTCGCGACCGTAACTCCACCGTTAACCGACTTTGCGATGACCTCTTCACCGCCATCCCTCACCGAAACACCTCCATTCACCGAGCTCGCCTGCCATCTCGAGCTTCGCGGAATCAGGACGCGGATATCAACCGAAACGCGGTTCTGCTCGTTGTTATGGCTCCGGCTGTTGTACGAGTCTTCCTCGCAGCGTGTGTCTTCATAGAAGATTGCACACACCGTCAGGCCGCCATTCACCTGCACAACTTCGAAGTAGACATCGCGCGCATCACCGCGGCGGGTGTTCTTCTCCGCAACGATGTGGACCTGATTGTCCGGGCTCGCGCTGAACTCGATTCCGCCGTTCAGGTTGTAAATGCGGACCCATTTTCCCGCATCAACGCGAGCGTCATAACGCCATGTCTCGACGTCCTGTCCAAGCCGCTGCTGCGCACCGGCACTCCCGTTTATCGCTACCGCGGCCAACAGGACAAAAATCAGCTTACGCATTTACTCTCCCGAAATATCGCGGCTGGTGCCGCGAATTATGTTGATCGAACCACTGAAGGTTTCCGCGGAAATCCGCGCGTTGCCACTGCCTATCTGGAACTCGAACCGGTTCTGGCCGCCGCGATTCGGCTGGAGCGTTACTGGAAAGTCACTCTCAACATGACCGCTGAAAGTCTCGACGCGAAGGAGTGCCCCCGTATTGTCGGGCACCGCGAGACGAATGCTCCCGGAGTGTGATTCGAATTCATACCGCCCGGCCGGATCGATCGCGCCTGCGAATCCCACCCGTCCACTCACACTTCCCGCTTTCACGAATTTTGATTTGACATCCAGCATCATCAGACGGCCGCTCACGCTCTCCGCTTCGATGTCGCCAATAATGTTGTCCATTTCGATGCGTCCACTGACTGCTTCAGCGCGCACGTCGCCGGTAACATTATCGATCTTCTGACTGCCTGACACGGATTCGACTGTAAGCCTGCGCAGAACGTCCGAGACTTCGATGTCGCCACTTACAGATTCGACGTTGACCTCACCGAATGTCCTGGAGCTGTACAGGTCACCGGAAGTGCTGCTCATGACGAGGCGTGTGCCGCGCGGAACCGACAACTCGAACACCGCCTCGCCAGCGCGACCACGGTCCCCGTCTACGGTGAGGCGAACGCGCGACATTCCGGCATCCATCTTTACGTAGCCCCGATCGATGCTCGCAGAAACTTTTACGTCGCTGCGGTCCCATCCAGTCACACGGATCCTGCCGGAAATAATCGTGAGATCCACAGTTCCATTTCTTTCGAGCGGAACGACTGTGTCAATCTGCGCCCGGCGAATGGCATACTCCTGCCCGGAAGCCAGGGCCGGCAGTACGCCCGCGAGGAGCGCGAGGAATAGTGCATTCTTCCATTTCATGTTCATGTCCAGTTGTATGTGTTTCATGTTGACGACGGCATGAGTGCGACCGTCCGTAACAGTTCAACTTTTTTATCGAGCGTACGGGTCAGCTGCTGACTGAGGAAGCCACTTCCAGGATCCTTCGCCAGCGCCGCACGACTGCTCTTGATTGCTGCATCGATCAGCTTGAGGTTCATCTCGACGACACTGACAGTCTGCGGATCCAGCTCATTCTTTCTTTCCGCAATCACGCGCTGCAGCCGCGCAATCTCGGAATCGAAAACCGCTTCAGGTGCAGACACCGACGAACGGCCTGAAACGAATCGAGCTGTGCCCGTCTGGGGAGCGCGCCTGATATTCCCAACACTTTCGTTACGCTGGACCGGCGCCGGCGAAATAGTTCCGCCCACTGGAGCTTCGGCAGGCGCCTCATCGGGTTTCTCCACGATCGCAGCCGGCAGCGACGCAATCTGTTGTGCCGGACGCTCTGGTTCGACCGACCGCGAGGTCGCCCAATAGGTGACACCCGAAGACGCGACCACAAGAAGTGAGGCCGCGGCCGCAATCCAGAGTGGGGACGTGTACCGATTCTGCTTCAGCTCGCCAAGCGAAACCACAGGAGTTTCAATGCGGGCAGAAATTCCCTTCCACAGATCCGAAGATGGAGCGAGGTCGGGCAGAGCCGCTGCACTCTCGCGCACATGACCGATGTCCCTCAGCAGCGCCGTGCAGCGAGCGCACCCTGACACGTGCGCTTCCACCGCCGCGCTTGTTTCCGCAGACACATCTCCTTCGAGAATGTCGAGCAGAAGTTCATCCACCGAACCGCATGTCATCAGTTTGCCCATCATCGCGTCAGTGCCTCTCTCAAAAGAAGACGAGCCCTATGAAGCTGCGCCTTGCTGCCACCCGAGGTGATCCCAAACATCTCGGCGATCTCCTCGTGCTTGTAACCTTCGACATCGTGCATCACGAAAATCTTTCTGGCCCCGGCCGGTAATCCAGCAATCGCTTTTTCCAGGTCCATCTTTTCTGCTTCAAATGTCAGGCGCTGATGTCCAAATACATCTCCACCCCCTGCTTCATCCTCAACATCTTCCGACCTTCCCTCATCGATCCTCGAAGCCTGTCGCCCCTCGCTCTTCCTGGCGTTTAGCACGACGTTGATCGCAATCCTGTGCAGCCATGTCGAAAAGGCGCTCTCACCTCTGAACTGCGGCAGCTTTTCCCAGGTTCTTACAAAAACGTCCTGCGTAAGCTCCTCTCCAGTCACCCTGCTCCCGCACATTCGCGTGCACACTGAAAAGACCCGGTTCACATGACGGCGGTACAGCCTCTCGAACGCCTGACGGTCCCCCGACGCGGCCAAGGCCACATCGGCGCTGTCGTCCATTCCAACGGACGGCGACTGGTTCATCAGTGCAAGCACTCGAATTTTTCGGTCAGGTTACTGTTGCAGGGTCTGATAACGGGGACGGCCAAAAGGTTTGAAGGCAAACCAGCAATAATGGCGGCCCCCGCTGATTTTTCAGCTCTGATGTTCAACGGATACCCGGATACCGGATACGGAAAACGGAAGACCCGAAACGCCCTTCCTCCGTAGAACTACTTCAAAACGTCAGTAACGACAGTTCTTACCCCATCTATCACGAACTGGACACCAATAACCATGGCCAGCAGCCCCATAAGGCGCGTCATGACGTTGATCCCTGTCTGGCCCAGGCGTTTAAAAACTCGCGGCGCGATTGCCAGCACCGCCCAGCAAATCAGCATCACAGCGAAAATCGACGCGTAAACGGCGCCCATCTGCCATTTCGTGTCCGCCTGTGAAGCAAGCGTAATGATCGTCGAGATGGAGCCGGGACCTGCAAGAATCGGAATGCCTAGTGGGACAATTCCTATCTCACCCTGATGCTTGGCTTCCCGCCGCTCGGACATTGTGGTTCGCTCGCGCGACACCTTCGCTTCGATCATGTCCGAGCCGATCTTGAAAAACAGGATTCCACCCGTGATCCGGAACGCGTACGTAGTAATCCCGAAAAACTTGAGGATCGCCGTTCCCAATACTCCAAATAGAACGAGAACCACAATTCCAGTCGCGATCGAAAGACGCAAAGTCGACGCGCGCTGTCGCGACTCGTACCCTTCGGTCGCCGTGAGATAAAACGGGATCGCGCCGAGCGGGTTGACGATTGCCAGCAGCGACGAGAAAACAAGTACGGCGAACGCGAGGTCTGTAGGAGGTATCACATTCCGCTCTTGGAAAGGAGTCGCCGCAGGTCGGCCACACTGTTTCGCACACCCTGCATGTCCTCAGCGAGCACGGTCACATGACCGAGCTTTCTCTTCGGCGCCGGTTTCTTTCCGTACATGTGGACGTACGCATCCGCATGATGCTGGATACGGGTGAAATCGGGAACCGTCCCGATGACATTCAGCATTCCCGCCGCGCCGGTAGGCTCGGTGCTGCCCAGCGGCATTCCCGTGATCGCGCGCAGGTGGTTTTCGAACTGGCTCGTTGCTGCACCCTCGATTGTCCAGTGTCCTGAATTGTGAACTCGCGGCGCCATTTCGTTCGCCAGCAGCTCGTCACCGCGCTGGAACAGCTCGATAGCCAGCACTCCAACATACTCGAGCTCGTCCATGACTCTTCGCGCGTAGTCTTCTGCGCGCTGCTGAAGATCATCTGAAACCATAGGAGCGGGCGCAACCGAAAGGCGCAGGATTCCATCACTGTGATGATTTTCAACAAGGGGGTAGAACCTGTACTCGCCATCGAGAGATCGCACGGCAATCACGGAAAGCTCGCGATTGTAGTCGACAAACTTTTCGAGAATGAGCGGCACGCCGCCCACATTAACCCAGGCTGTCTCGATCTCGGACGCGTTCCGGATCACGAACTGGCCCTTACCATCGTAGCCCAGTCGGCGCGTCTTAAGCACCGCCGGTGCACCAACTTTCGAGAGCGCTTCCCTTAGCTCGGTTATGAACCCAACCGGTGCAAAATCCGGTGTGGGTATTCCAAGCTTCGTGAAAAACTGCTTTTCGTACAGTCGGTCCTGGGCTGTCTCCAATGCACGCGGCGGCGGATACACCGGCACCTTTTCCGCCAGAAACTCTACCGAGGCCACGGGCACACTTTCAAACTCGTAGGTGACTACATCGAGTCCGTCCGCAAAGTGCTCGAGCGCCGACCTGTTTTCATATTCCGCAACGACCTGCTCGGCGAGCATCGATGCCGGCGCGCCAGCGTCGGGTGCAAAAAAACGAAACTCGACTCCCAGCGACCGGCCGGCGAGTGCGAGCATTTGTCCCAGCTGTCCGGCGCCAAGCACGCCGACTTTCATATTCCTACCGAGGGATCCGGTGACGCGAGAACTGTATCAGTCTGATTCTTGCGAAATGCGCTCAGGGCAGCGCGATACTCCCGGTGCGAACGCGCCACAATCGTAGCCGCCAGAAGCGCCGCGTTTATGGCACCCGCTTTTCCAATCGCCAGCGTCCCAACTGGAACACCAGCGGGCATCTGAACGATCGAAAGAAGCGAATCCATTCCCTTGAGCGTCTTGCTCTCTACTGGGACGCCAAGCACTGGCAGTGAAGTCTTTGCTGCCGTCATGCCCGGAAGGTGCGCTGCACCTCCGGCACCGGCGATGATCACTTCAAGCCCGCGCGCCTCTGCGCCTTCGGCGTATTCGAACAGAAGATCCGGGGTACGATGCGCAGAAACAACTCGCTGCTCAAAAGGAACGCCAAGCTTCTCCAGCGTTTCCGCCGCATGCTGCATGGTATCCCAGTCGGACTTGGACCCCATGATTATTCCCACAAGAGGTCCGGTCACGCGGGCAGCGCTTGCTCGTCGGGTTCGATGATCACAACCGGGGAAGAAAAGTCGAGAGCAAGCTGGCTGACGCGAACGAAGCTTCGGCGGTGATGCACTGTAATTCCGTGCGCATCCAGTCCCGCGATGTGCTCAGGAACCGTGTAGCCCGCGTTCCGTTCCCACGCGTAACCCGGATACTTAACCGACAATTTTGCCATGAGCTCATCGCGGCAAACTTTCGCGAGAATGGATGCGCAGGCAATGCTGAAGCAGCGCGCATCGCCGTGAACGACTGCAGTGTGGGGTACAGGCAGGGACCGCATTGTCTTTCCGTCGATCACAACATGGTCAGGCCGAACTTTCAGGCGCGACAGCGCGCGGTGCATTGCAAGCGCGCTCGCCTGGTAAATGTTCAGTCTCTCGATCTCGCGCACCGACGCTGCGCCTAGTGCAAAGGCGATTGCATGCGTCCGAATTTTTTCGGCGAGCTTCACACGCTCTTTGGCGGTGAGCTTCTTGGAGTCGTCCACTCCGCGGATCGCGCGTTCGTCGGGAGGCATGATCACCGCGCATGCGACAACGGGTCCTGCAATAGGTCCGCGTCCAACTTCATCTACGCCGGCGAGCATCGGTCCTTTTTCGGATCGCAGGTCGCGCTCGATTTTAGTCCAGCGCGAATAGCGCGGGACCTTTTTCTTTGGGGCTTTTTTAAGTGATGGAAAACCGCCGGGCAGCTCCTGCTCGGCGGGGGCCCGCGATGTCCCGCCTGATGATTCGGTGGCGGTCATTTCGCGGGTCTAGGCTCAGGACTCGTCGGTCTGGGCTGCGCGCACCTTGCGCTCTTTGATGCGCGTGGCCTTTCCGGTCAGGTGTCTGAGATAGTAAAGCTTCGCGCGGCGAACACGACCACGGCGCGCAACAATTACTTCTGCGAGCATGGGGCTGTGCACCGGGAAAATTCTCTCGACGCCAATTCCGTTGGAAATCTTCCGAACGGTGAAGGTCTCACTCACACCAGATCCACGACGTGCGATGCAGACGCCTTCGAAAGCCTGAACACGCTCTTTCTCGCCTTCCTTCACACGAACGTTGACACGAAGAGTGTCGCCGGCGCGGAAAGCTGGAATATCGGTACGCATCCACTGCTTCTCTGTTTCGGAAAAA
>JANLYJ010000262.1:0-4612 GCA_031365555.1 Gemmatimonadaceae bacterium
CCGGAGCGAAAGGCGCGGCTTACAACGTCCTGATCAACCTCAGGTCACTCCCGGCGGGAGCTGCCTCCAACCGCCTGCGCGAGGAGCTGAATCGCGTCATCGGCGAGCTCGATTCTCTTAGCGGGGATACTGAGAAACTGGTAAAGCGCGGCCTCGCTACTTGACGCCGCTCCGCCGGAATGGGATTCTTTCGCTGCGGTCCATCCAGTTGTCATTCAATGAGGATTAAGAATGCATAGAAACTCGCTGATTCGCGCAGGTGCTGCGGCGCTCTGTCTTGTCGCTATTTCCGGACGCAATGCGGATGCACAGAAGCGCCCCAAAATGAACTCCATCACGGTTACCGCTCAGGACTTCTCGTTCGAAGCAACTCGGCGAGTGCCTGCGGGACTGGCTCGGATTCGCTTCATCAACAAGGGCAAGACGCTCCACCACGCGCAGCTGCTCCGTTTTACGGGGAAGCACACAGTGAAGGATTACGTTGCCGCCCTTAAGCCAGATGCGCCGCCTCCGGCATGGGCGTCATTCGTAGGCGGACCAAACGCGATCGTTCCTGGCAAGGAAAACGCGGTGATCGAGTCCCTGGAACCCGGCAATTACGGCATCGTCTGTTTCGTGGACCTGCCGGATCATGTTCCGCACGTCATGAAGGGGATGTACACAGATCTCACGGTTACTCGTGCGGGGGCCAATAATTCGGAGCTGCCCGAAGGTGACATCAGCGTCGACCTGGTTGACTACAACTTCAAGTGGTCCGCTCCTTTGACTGCAGGATCGCATCGGATCACCGTCACGACCGACGCGAGCCAGCCCCACGAGCTTACAGTGATTCGGCTGGCGCCGGGCAAGCGTTCGACCGACGTGCTGCCATGGCTGGAAAAGATGGAAGGCCCGCCGCCGGGGGAAGTCATTGGTGGCGTTGCAGGTCTGGAAAAAGGAAAAGCGGTTTCGGTTGGACTAGTATTTACACCCGCAGACTACGTGTTCATCTGCTTCGTTCCCGATGCGAAGGACGGAAAACCGCATTTCATGCATGGTATGCTGCAGGAAGTCAGGATCAGGTAGACTCTTCGCGAATACAAAAAAGGGAAGCCCAGACTGGCTTCCCTTTTTTTATGCAGCGAGTGTAAGAATCCTGGGCCCGGTCTCCGTGATTGCGACAGTGTGCTCGAAGTGTGCTGACCTCGACCCGTCGATACTCACAACTGTCCACCTGTCCGGCATGGTGCGCGTTTCGGCAGAACCGACATTTACCATCGGCTCGATTGCGATGGTCAGGCCCGGCGTGAGCCGGGTTCCACGCTTCGGTTTTCCATAGTTCGGAACCTGCGGATCTTCGTGGAAGTCCACTCCAATGCCGTGACCAACGAGGTCGCGGACAACGGTAAATCCTGCGGCTTCGACGACTTTCTGGATCGCATGACCGATGTCGCCGAGATGATTTTCGGGAGTCGCCTGCTGAATGCCCGCGTGCAGAGCCTCGCGCGTCACACGCAGAAGCTTTTCTGACTCTTCAGAAACATTGCCCACAGGAACGGTGGTCGCTGAATCCGTATAGTATCCCTCGAGCTGAACACCTATGTCGATTGACACGAGATCCCCTTCGCGAAGCAACCGCTTCTTCGACGGAATGCCGTGAACAATTTCATGATTGATCGACGTGCAGATGCTCGCGGGAAAATTGTACAGTCCCTTGAATGCAGGCGTGGCTCCCGCGTGACCACGGATGAACTCTTCCGCGATCTTGTCGAGATCAGCAGTGGACATTCCTGCACGCACTTCGCGCTCGAGCAGTGCGACTGTCGAGGCGAGTATCGCACCGCCGCGAGCCATGATGTCTATCTCGCGGGGTGATTTGAGCTGAATCATTCTTCCAGGGCTTTCATGGCGCGCGCTGTCACTTCGTTGAGTGCACCCACCGCTTCAATTTCGATAATCTTGCCGCCGTTCTTCTTGTACCATTCGATCACCGGCTCGGTCTGCGCGCGGTAAACCGAGAGGCGATTGCGAATCGATTCCGGCTCGTCGTCCTTGCGGCGAACCAGCTTGCCGCCGCACTTCTCGCACGTTTCTCCCGGTTGCCTGCCGCTATAGGGAGTCTGGCACTTTTCGCACACCGTGCGACCACTAAGGCGCGTTACGAGCTCATCGTCGTCCACCTTGAACAGTAGCACTGAATGCACCTTCTTCCCCAGCTCCGCGAGCATCATTCCCAGGCCTTCGGCCTGCGGAACAGTGCGAACCACACCGTCGAGAATCGCACCCTTCGACGCCGCTTCGGAGTTCATTGCTTCCTTCATGATCCCAAGGATCACACGGTCAGGAACAAGGTCTCCGCGGTCCATGAAAGCCTTCGCCTCGAGACCAAGTTTGGTCCCATCCCGCAGTGCTGCCCGCAGCACATCTCCGGTTGCGACCTTCGGAATGCCGAGGCGTTCCGCGATCAGCTCCCCCTGCGTCCCCTTCCCCGCCCCCGGCGGTCCCAATAAGACAATGATCATAAAAAGAAAGTTATCGCCCACTCCAAGAACACGCGAAAAAAAGGAGCGGCACCAGGCCACTCCTTTGTTCAATCAGCTGTGATGAGCCGATCCGTTAGAAGCCGCCACCCATAGCCTGGCGTCCACGGAACCGAACCCGTCCCTTCTTCATGAACCCGTCGTACTTACGCAGCAGCAAGTGCTGCTGCATCTGCGCCATCGTATCGAGCGCAACACCTACCACAATCAGGAGCGACGTACCGCCGAACCGGAACGGAACGTTGATCAGGTCGGCGATGAACACAGGCAAAAGCGCGATGAAGGTCAGGAAGATCGCGCCAGGAAGCGTAATGCGGGTCACTACGTGATCGATGTATTCAGCAGTGCGCGAGCCCGGCTTCACGCCGGGAATAAATCCGCCCTGCTTCTTCAGGTTCTCCGACAGATCCACCGGATTGAAAATGATCGACGTGTAGAAGTAGGTGAAGAAAACGATCAGGATCGCTGACAGCACGTAGTACAGCACTGAGCCGGGCGAGAAATATTCGGCAAATCTCTGCGCCGTCGGATTGCCACTGAACTGTGCGATTGCGCCAGGCACGACGATTACCGATGAAGCGAAGATGATCGGCATTACTCCCGATGCATTCACCCTTAGCGGAATGAAGTTCTTGGCGGCCTCGCGCATGCGTCCGCGAGCCATTGTGCGCTGCGGAATCTGGATCATCACTCTGCGCGCTGCCATCGTGATTGCAACCGTGCCCGCGACTACCGCGACCATGATCACACCAAGGAGGACGAGCGAGAACAAACCAACAGCCTGCGTCTGCACAAAGCGGAACGTGCTGAAGATTCCGGGCCAGAAACGCTCGACGATCGAGAAAAAGATGATGAGGCTGGCGCCGTTGCCGAGTCCGCGTTCAGTGATCATTTCACCCAGCCACATGACGAACATCGCGCCAGTTGTGAGCAGGAGAACCATCTGGAGCTTGAACGTGAATCCGGGATTGATCACCGCGTTCTCGAGCGAGGACGTAAAGAGAGCGAAGCCCCACGCCTGAACAGCTGCGAGAACTACAGTTCCGTATCGCGTCCACTGGGTGATCTTTTTCCGGCCTTCCTCATCCTTCTGCATTTTTTCGACAGTCGGGATTACAGCGCCCGCGATCTGCATGAAAATGCTCGAGGAGATGTACGGCATGATTCCAAGTGCAAAGATCGTCGCCTTGGAAAGTCCGCCACCTACGAAAAGGTCGTACAGGTTGAGAAGACCGCCGCCGCCATTCGTGTTCTTGAAAAAGTCCGTCAGTGCAATGACGTCGATTCCAGGAGCCGTGATGTGCGCCCCCGCCCGGTATATCACCAGACAGAGGAAAGTGAACGTGATCTTCTGCCACAGCTCGGGCGTGTTGTAAATGTTCTTTACAGCCGCGGCCGGGTTTGCTTGTGCCATGTTACTCCTCTACGCGGCCTCCGGCCGCGACAACTTTCTCTCGTGCAGCTGCACTCATCTTGATACCACGAAGAGTTACAGCGCGTGTCAGTTCACCGTTCGCGAGCAGCTTGGCAGGACCCTTACGCTTTGCAATGATCCCTGCGTCCTTCAGCGCTTCTTCCGTCACCTCAGCGCCTTCCGGCAGACGATCGAGATCGCTAAACCGGACAACCTGATGCTCTACGCGAAAGATATTCGTGAAACCACGCTTTGGGAGACGACGCGTAAGCGGCATCTGACCACCTTCGAACTGCGGCTTTCCGCCACCAGGTCCATGGTGACCCGCGCGGGCCTTGATTCCCTTGTGTCCCTTACCGGAAGTCTTTCCGGTTCCGGATCCAGGACCACGGCCAAGACGCTTGCGATCCCGGTGTGAACCAGGTGCCGGCGCGAGGTTGTGCAGTCCGATTTTTTCTGAAGATGCTGTCTTGTTTGCCACTTATCTATTCCTCAACCGGCGTCACTTCAACGAGGTGACGCACATGCTTTAGTTGGCCACGAAGCGAGGGTGAATCCTTCTGGATTACCTCATCCTGATGGTGCTTCAGTCCGAGTGCTTCGAGCGTGCGGCGCATGCGCCACGAATGCCCGATACCACTGCGAACCTGCTTGATCCTGACTTTTCCGGTCGTGATGG
>JANLYJ010000271.1:0-1740 GCA_031365555.1 Gemmatimonadaceae bacterium
GTCGAACAGCTCGAAGACGATGCCTGTGTAGTAGGCGAGACCGCGAACGATGCCGAGATCGAGCGTCACCCAGTCGGCGATGCCGAGCGCTTCGAGATGCGCAAAATATTCTCGCAGCGGAGCGACATGTTCTTCTGCCGCGAGGCCGGTGAGATCGTTGAGACTCCGGATCTCCTTGCCGGTCAGGCGCGCGAGCACTCTGTCCGCGATCGCATCATCGGACACTTTGGCTAGCTTCTCGCGCGAGATTGCTTCAGGCTCGCGGCCAAGCTTGTCGATCACTGCATACACTGCAGGAAGATTCTCTTCAGTGATGCCCGACGAGAGCAGAATTGCCTGAAGCAGGCGCCGGTCAGATACACGCGCGACAACATCATTCGACGTAAGTCCAAGCTCGCGCATGATGTCCACCGCCACTGCGAGCAGCTCTGCGTCCGCCGCCGCGGACGACTCACCGACGATGTCTACGTTGAGCTGGAAATGTTCGCGCAGTCTTCCCTTCTGCTGGCGCTCATACCGGAACAGCTGCGGGATCGAAAACCATCGGACGGGTTTCCTAAGTGCGCTCGCGCGCTCGGCGACCATGCGCGCAAGCGTCGGTGTCATTTCCGGGCGCAGCGCTACGTGGCGGTCGCCCTTGTCCACGAAGTTGTACAGCTGGGTCACGATCTCTTCACCGCTCTTCTTTGTGTAGAGATCGAGTGGCTCCAGGGGCGGCCCGTCATACTCGACGAACGCGTAGCGACGGGCAATTTCACGCCATGCGTTCGCAATGTGGTTCCTTTCCGCCATCTGCTCGGGATAGAAATCCCTGAAGCCGGGCAACGCCCCTCGTGACATTGCGGAAAGTTACCCGCTTATTGGAGACCTCAGCAAGCGTTTCATGGCAGCGCCTACAGTGTGAAATGACCCAGTAATCACGATGGTGCCGCACCGTTTCTCAATTCGCGTCATCGCATCATCGAAATTCGTGTCCAGCTCGGCGTTCCAGTTCTGACTCAGGGCGTATTCGTAGGCTTCACCGGGATCAAATTCCCTGCCTTTTGGCGCGTCCGGAGGGGTGGTGATGAAGAACCGGTCTACAGCGCTGGAAAGTTCATGCATGATGCCTTTCCAGTCCTTGTCGCCGAGGACGGCCACCACTGCGGTGATTGTGGGGAATGGCCGAGTCAGTCTGATGGTTTCGGCGAGTGCCTTGGCTCCTGCCGGGTTATGGGCGACGTCGAAGATGTATTTCTCGAATCTCTGATAACGTCCGGAGAGAGTCAGGTCTGCGAGGGCGCGATTGATGTCTTCGTTTGAAAAGGTCAACTGCAACTGCGTCGAACGACGCACTGCGGTTAACAGAGCGACGGCGGTATTCCGAGCCTGGTGTTTTCCAATTAGTCCGGTGGAGAAACGGCCGGAGATTTCGCCTTGGAGGTCGAAGGTCGTGGCGGTGCTGGTCACTTCGATATTCTGGATTACTACATCACGGTCGAGTTGGGCGATTTCTGTTGCGCCGGCGTTTACTGCTCTCAGACCCAGAAATTCGGCAATGCTTTGATCTTCTTCGCCAATGACTGCGAGGGCGTTGGGTTTGAAGATTCCGGCTTTCTCACCGGCGATTTTTTCGAGGGTGTCGCCGAGGAGGTCCGTGTGATCGAGACCGATCGAGGTGACGATGGCGGCCAGTGGCTGCAGGACATTCGTTGAGTCGAGTCTGCCGCCGAGTCCGGTTTCGACGATTGCGATGTCGAC
>JANLYJ010000276.1:0-7313 GCA_031365555.1 Gemmatimonadaceae bacterium
AATGAAGTTGCGCACGTCGTCCATTGTGATGGACTCGATGCCGGCAACTGTGCCGAGTACCGGATGCGCGTATGGAGTTCCTGCAAAAATGTTCGTCTGGAGGCGCTCCTTTCCCAGCTCTTCTTCGTTATAGAATCTCAGCTCCTGCTTGAGCGCATTGAGCAGCGCATCCTTGTTGCGCTTGAAATCGGTTTCGCGGAAACCGGGATTCAGGAGCTGCGGGATGACGATATCAACGAAGTGGCGCCAGTTGTCGCGGTGAATGGAACCTGTAAAAGTTGTCATCTCCTTGTCGACCTGGGACCCAAAGCTACCTGCAACCGGATATAGCAAGGCGTTGATCTGTTCCAGCGTAAGCGCCTGCGAGCCGGAGTTGGCAATCATTCCAGCTGCCAGTGCGGCAAGGCCTTCCTTCCCTGCAGGGTCGGCCGCGGATCCGGAATTGAAGAGGAGCTTGAATCGAATCTGGGGAAGCGGATTGCGCTGGACTACGAGAGGAATCGCGGCGCGTTCCGCAGCTGATGCGATCCGGAGCTGAAGCGGCGCAACCATCGGCTTGATTGTCGGACCTGGCAGCATACTGCCGATTTCCGGCGTTCCCTTCGCAAATGTTGCAATGGAAGGAAGTGTCCCAATTTCTGCGGGCAGCGGCTTGTTGGAAAGCGTCGTTACCAGCATGCCGGCGTCGGTGAAGTACTTCGCTCCAACGCCGCGAAGGTCACCGGGCTTCAGCTGGTCATACAGGTTGTAGGCGCGGTTGATCGTATTGTACGAACGGTTGTAGCGGACGAAACGCGCAAGCGTGGAAGCAATACGGTCGGTGTTATCGAGCGACCTGACAAACCCGTACCGGACGTTTGACTTGGCCTCCTCGAGGCGCTGCGCAGACACAAGATCCGTTCGAGCCTGTGCGACAGTGGTAAGAATTGCGTCGCGAACGTACGTGACATCCTCGGGCTTCTTTACCCGGGCAAAGATTGTGAAGAGCTCCGGGTCTGCATTGCTCGTATTGCCAGCGCTGATGAAGTCAACCTTCTGCTCACGCTGCACCAGGCGCTTGTACAGCTCGGACGTTGGTCCGAAGTAGAGCGTGGCGACCATATCGAGCGCGGCGTTGTCACTATTCGTCTCGGAGAATGCGGCATTCCGAAATGCGATCGCGAGGTATGGGGAAGTTGGGCTGTCCCAGTTCACGTGCACGTATTTCGGTCCAGTCGGAGCCGGCTCGGCGGGGATGTCAACAGTGTAAGTGCCCCGCTGCCAGTTGCCCCAGTACTTCTGAATGAGCGGAATGACTTTCTTTGCGTCTACGTCTCCGGCGACGATGATGGTCGCCCGCTCAGGGCGATACCAGCGGTCAAAAAAGGTTTTCGAGTAGGCGTACTCATTCGGCATGTCTTCGATATCGCGAATGAAACCCATCGTGGTGTGCTTGTAGGTGTGCGTCGAGAATGCGTTTTCGCGCATTGTCTCGAACAGCTTCTGCGTCGGGTTTGAAGCGTTCTTGTTGTACTCCCCGAGAACGGCACGCGCTTCAGTCTTGAACTCGGCTTCGGAATACTCGAGATGCTGGAACCGCTCAGCCTGAAGCTTGAGCATTGTCTCCAGGTCTTCCTTCGCGAACGTTATGTAGTAGTTCGTGAAGTCATCGGTCGTGTATGCATTTTCCCGGGCTCCTGCCGCGGTGAGGATCTGATTCGCCCTCTCCTTGTTCATCGCCTTGCTGCCCTTGAACATGATGTGTTCAAAGAAGTGGGCGAAGCCTGACTTCCCTTCCTCGACTTCGTTGCGCGAACCGGTCTGCACCGGGATCTGGAGCGAGACGATATTCGGGAAGCCGGTCGGAACCACTATGATCTTCAGTCCATTCGGAAGCGTTGCTTCGGTTGCCTTGAACGGAAGAATGTCACGGGATGGTTTGGCCTGCGCGGAGAGTCCGGACGCGGCGACAAGAAGTGCGGCTCCGGAGAGAGCGATGCGGAAAATGCGGTTCATTTGGCTCTGGGTTGTGAACGGCGGGAGAATTAGGTCCAGTCCTAATTTGGACACCCGCGCGGGGCGTGGAAAGGCCTACTTCGGCCAGCCTTTCCAGCCCGGACCGCGCACCACCCGCCCTGGCGTTGCGCCGGTATGTTCACCGTCCCTGAGAACCTGGGTTCCATTCACGAAAACGTGCCTCATACCAGTGGAATACTGGTGCGGTTTATCGAAGGTCGCGTGATCGGCAATGGTAGCGGGGTCGAAAACCACTACGTCGGCGAAATACCCTGCCCTCAGCTCTCCGCGCTTCCTGAGCTTGAGATTGCGGGCAGGAAATCCGGACAGACGGCGGATGGCATCAGAAAGCGACAGGGCTTTCTCGTCCCGCGAATACTTGCCCAGCACGCGAGCAAAATTTCCATATGCCCGCGGGTGGGTGCTGGATTTGGTGAACGGAAGATTGGGAGCCATCGAGCCGGCATCAGATCCAAAGCTCACCCATGGCAGTGCCACCTGACGTTTCACATTTTCCTCCGACATCAGGAAATACACAACCTGCACCCGGCTGCCGTCGAGAATCACGAGATCCATCGCCGTTTCCTCGGGCGACGTACCGCGCATCCGCGCTACCTCGGTCAATGTCTTTCCAGTGTACTGCTTGAGAGAGTCGGCCTTGAAACCAACCATCAAGGTTCCGTCCGGACCCGCTGCCAGAAAGAAATTTTCCCAGTCGTTTGAAGGCGTTTTCATTTCGCGCGCAACTCGCTGGCGAATTTCCGGTTTTTTCAAACGCTCAGACCAGGCTTTGTATCCGCCTTCCTGCACCCACGGCGGCATCGCTGCATCCAGGCCTGTCGAACCGGCGGTATAGGTGTACATGTCCGCAGAAATATCCTGACCCGCCTTGCGAGCGGAATCAACTTTCGCGATCACCGCGTCGAGCTTTCTCCAATTCTGTTTCCCGGCAGCCTTGAGATGATAGATCTCGCCGCCCACTCCACCCTCTCGCGCAATCCTTATCAGCTCGTCCACGGCTTCGAGAAGGCGGTTCCCTTCGCTCCGCATATGCGAGATGTACCGACCGCCGTACGGAGCAGCCGCCTTTGCGAGCGCAATCAGCTCATCGGTTTTTGCATAGAATGCTGGCGCATAGATGAGAGAAGATCCAACACCGAGGGCGCCTTCCTCCATCGCGCTGCGCACGAGAGTCTGCATCCGCGCCAGTTCGTCGCCGGTCGGGGGCCGATCGGCATATCCGATCTCATGAACGCGGACGGTTGTCGCTCCAACGAATGACGCAACGTTCGTAGACACTCCGCGACGCTCGAGATGTTCGAGATATTCGCCAAGGGTTGTCCACGGAACATCGAACCTGAGGTCGCCCTGTGACTCGATGATGTCCTTTCGCATGGCGTCATTGATCGGACCCATGGATTCGCCTTCACCGAACACCTCTAGCGTAACGCCCTGGCGAATGTCGCCCTGCCCATGTGGATCGATGAGCAGCGTTTCTGTGGCCCAGCTCAGCATGTTGATGAATCCGGGTGCCACTGCCAGTCCGCGCGCATCAACTACGCGTGCTGCATCGGCGCCGGAAAAATCGCCAATGCCGGCTACTGTATCTCCGCTGATTGCCACATCTGCCGCGACACCCGGGCTCCCGCTTCCATCGTAAACGGTCCCCCCGCGAATGATGACATCATATTTCGGGGTTTCCGCCGAGTAGACTGTGCGTCCGCCGACAACTGTCCGAACAATTTTTGCATCTCGAATTGTTTCGGGCGAAACCCGGGTGAGATCACGGTCAATGATCACGAAGTCGGCCAGCTTTCCCCGTTCGAGCGAGCCGCGGTTGCTCTCGTCGAACGACGCGTGTGCTGCATTTATTGTGTAGGCACGCAACGCTTCTTCTACCGTGATTTTCTGCTCCGGAATCCAGCCGCCTGGATTCTTGTCGTCGAGGGTTCGTCGCGTCACTGCGGCGTAAATCCCGTCGAGTGGAGTGGGTGGCGCTACGAACCAGTCGCTGCCGAAGGCCGGCTGCGCACCCGCATCGAGCAGCGAGCGGAACGCATACGTCGTTTTCGCGCGCTCATGCCCTATCAACTTCTCAGCCCACCGTCCATCGTCGATGGCGTGATACGGCTGCATGCTCGGAATCACTCCCAGCGCTGCAAAGCGGCTAATGTCCCTCGGTGCAATGTGCTGCGCGTGTTCGATACGGAAACGACGGTCACGTGCGCCATCCTCTTTTGCGACGCGCTCGAAGATGTTCAGCTGCAGGTTGATGGCGCGGTCCCCGATTGCATGCACGAGAACGTGAAGACCTGCCTTGTCGGCGCCACTGGTCATCTTGTACAGGTCTTCCGGAGTTTCCACCAGAAGTCCCGAGTCGCTTGGAAGGTCTGTGAACGCGTCGAACATTGCGGCCGTGTGCGAGCCAAGCGAACCATCTACAAATGCCTTCAACCCGCCGATGCGAAGCCACTCGTCGCCGTGGCCACGTGCAGCGACAGTATCACGCAGCTTCTCCCATGTCCTGAGGGGAACCGCTGCGTAGATCCTCGTCGTTAGCGTGCCGGCTTTGTGTGCCCGCTCAGAGGTCGCAAGGTCATTCCACGAGCCCATGTTGTGCACGGAAGTCACGCCCTTGGATGCGACGTACTTCATTGCGGCGGCAAGAGCACGATCGCGCGTTTCAAAGGTCCACTCGGGAACTATGTTGTCGATGACCGACTGCGCATTGTCCTTGAAAATTCCTGTCGGATTTCCGGCTGCGTCGCGTACGATCGCGCCGCCCTCGACTTCTTTGGTATTACGGGTTACGCCCGCCGCTTTCATCGCAGCCGCGTTGGCGAGTGCCATGTGGCCATCGAGGCGCGATATCCAGACCGGATGGTTCGGCGTTACCGAATCGATCCACTCGCTGCGCGGAAGCTCGCCTCCCCAATTCTGGTGGTCCCAGTTGCCGCCTTCGATCCAGGTGCCGGCTGGAACGGTCGCGGCAAACGCCTTGATGCGAGCAACAAATTCGGAAGGCGTTTTTGCATCGCGCAGCTGAACCCCTGCGAGCTGGGCGCCAGAAGTGACGAAGTGCACATGTGAGTCGATGAAGCCCGGCACAACGAACTGGCCGCGCGCATCGATCACCCGTGTTGCGGAGCCGGTGAGCTTGGCGACCTCCGCTCCGGATCCGATCGCAACGATGCGGTCTCCTTTGACTGCGAGTGCCTGCGCCCAGGGGCGGCTGGCATTGCCCGTCCAGATCCGGGCATTGGTGACTGTAAGATCAGCAGCAGGCGCGGGTGCGTGCATGGCGCAGGAGATAAGCGTGGGGAGCGCGAACGGGAAAAGGCGGGCGATTCGTTTCATTGCGCTGGGTGGAAGATACGCGAATCCTACACATGATTCGGCATACCGCAACGACGCATTGTTGCCACTGAAGGTTCTTGGTTCGCACGTAGGTCACGTAGGTAACACGTAGTGCCACGTAGAATGCAACCGATTAGGGAACTACAACAACAGTTTGGCTGCGGGTGCTGTTCCCCCCGTCCCTGCAGTTCTATGTGTACCTATGTGTATCCTACGTGTCCTACGTGCGAACCCGCCGTCGCCAGTCAAAAGAAGTGATATTTTTGACGAAATGAAATCGATAAATCTTATCGTCGGACTCTGCCTGATTCTGTGGGCCAACTGTGCAAGAGCCCAGACTACGGTGCCTGTTCCCGGAGAAGAGCTCACCGTCTACCTGATGACAATGGAAGCCGGGGATGCCGTGTTCGAGAAGTTCGGACACACGGCGATATGGGTGCACGACGCAGCCCGCCAGCAGGATGTCGCGTACAACTGGGGCCTCTTCGACTTCAACGACAAAGACTTCATCGCGCGGCTGGCACGCGGGAACATGCGCTATTCGATGGCCGGGTTCGAAATGCATGCAATGCTTCAGTGGTACATCGATCAAAAGCGAAAGGTCTGGGCTCAGGAGCTGAATCTTTCACCTCAGCAGCGACTCCAGGTTCAGGCACTCGCTGAGCTGAATGCCCTCCCGGAGAATCGGTACTACACGTACGACTATTACCGTAACAACTGCTCGACACTGCCGCGTGATATTATCGACAAAGTCGTCTCGGGTGCCGTGAAGGCTGCGACCAATCACACATTGGCAAACGCATCATTCAGGTCCCACACCCTGCGTCTCCTCGGTGATGACAAGCTTGCATATGCCGGCGCGCAGTTCGCGCTCGGACATCCCGCCGACCGGAATATCACTCTCTGGCAGGAAATGTTTCTTCCGCTCAAGCTGCGCGAGCATATCAGGAAAGTGACTGTTCCCGGCAAGACGGGCACAATGGAACCGCTGGTGGTACGCGAAATCGATCTCGCCAGCTCAACGCGCGTTAAAGAGAGGGACGCGGCCCCTAACTACGTAAGGCGGTTCACGATCATTGGCCTGGCCGTCGCTACCATCCTGGTAGTACTACTCTCGCTCTCAGTCACCGGACTCCGGACAACCAAGGTGATGCTTGCACTGGTGGCATCGCTCTGGTGCATTGTCACGGGTGTCGCATCGGTCTCACTGATGCTCGCATGGATGCTCACAAACCACGTGTTCATGCGCAGCAATGAAAATATTCTTCAGTTCAGTCCGCTGCTGCTCGTCCTGGGGGTCCTCCTGCCCTTCGCATTCAAGATAAAGCGCCTCCGCACAACGGTGATGGGCCTGGCGTTCGCCGGTGCAGCGCTCTCGGTTCTCGGATTCGCAATGCAGCTTCTGCCATCGTTCGACCAGCCCAACGGCGAGATCATCGGACTTGCCATGCCCGTTCACATCGCGCTGGCGTTCGTGTGCTGGTTTCAGTTTTCGGAGAGGATGAAGCGGGCCCGGCTTTAAAAAACTATTTCGCGGCCCTGCTCTGCGGATTTGTAGATCGCTTCGACAATCCGCATGACTTCCACCTGGTCGCGCGGCGGGTCGTAAGGACTCTCGTCACGCACAACTGAAATGAAATGTGCGAGCTCGGCACGGTACGACTGAAGAAAAACACTTTCCCGCGCGGCCGCGCCGCTCGGCGACACATTGGTCGGCCGCCCATTCAGGTCTTTAACGACACGCAGTGGCGCAAGGCGTGCGCTGCCACGACTGGACAACACCTCGAACCACCAGCGCTCCTGCTCGCCGACGTATGACCATGACACGTCGAAAACGAAGCTGACTCCGGCCGCACACTCGAGGTACACGACCATCGAGTCTTCCACCGCACCAGGAGTTTTCGGACGATCCATGTGCGCTGATACACGCACAGCCGGTGGAAAATTGGCGAGCCAAAGCG
>JANLYJ010000287.1:0-8809 GCA_031365555.1 Gemmatimonadaceae bacterium
ACCCGCCGCAGCGGCTTCGCGGATCTCCTGAAGGGAATTGCTTTCGAGGAAAATGTTCATGTCGTTGTCAAATAGAGTTCAGCAGGGTATTCGACCTTCTCGAGAAAAAGCGCGTGCGCAGGAGCAGGTGCCGAAACATCACTGTTGTTGTCCGCATTGAGAAGACGCAAAAAGTCTTCTGTCGGTCTTTTCCCGGACGCAATTTCGAGCATTGTCCCTACAAGAAATCGAACCATGTGATGCAGGAACCGATTTGCGCGCACCTCAAAGGTGAGGGAAGGCGAATTGGGGCGCCATTGAGCGTGGAGGACGGTGCAGCGGTGATTGTCCGATTCAGGCGCCGTGCCCTGTACCGCAAACCCGCGAAAACAATGATCACCCATGAGTGCAGACGCGCATTCGTCGAGCTTGTTCGAGTCCAGTGGACGATCGTATGCCAGCTCGTACCGGTTGCGAAAGGGCGATTGGGCGTCGGGATCGCTGCTCACCATGTAACTGTACTGGCGACTGATTGCGCTGTATCGGGCATGGAATTCTGGTCCCATCTCGACTGCGTCGGCGATCCAGACGTCGGACGGTGCAAGGGCATTCATCGCACGCTTGAGGTCGGACGGAGTCCAGCGGTCATCGACGATCACACCCGCCGCCTGCCCGCGGGCGTGGACACCTGCGTCGGTCCTGCCTGCGCCAAGAACCGGAACCGGGCGATTGCAGAGGCGCTCGAGAACTTTTTCGAGCTCACCCTGGACTGTTCGCGCATCGGGTTGGCGCTGCCAACCGGAGTAGCCGGTACCGTCGTATTGCAACACTAACTGCACGCTGCGCGGCACTCGGGGAAGCTAGCTACGTGAGGGTGAGTGTCAAGCAAAGTTCAATCTGCATTTGACATAGAGCGCACAGCTTGTCACAATCGGGTATGCACAGTGCGCGCAATCTTTCGATATAGCTGAATGACCTCCAGGGGACTTCCCGGATTCGCAAGCTCACTCGCCTCAGCGAGCGAGCTTTCGGACGCACTCACGGCACTGTACGAAGAAGCGGCGGATACCGACCGGTCGGCAGCCGTCGCCCTGCTCCGAAATGATCCGAGACGCGACCTTTTTGTTGAAAGATTCGTTGTCGATGATGGCGGCGTGAAGCGTGAAGACATCGCTGTGTCCTTCGATCACCTGCCCGCGCAGGTAAGAAAGCGCGTCTCGACGGGCCAGGCTTTCGTTGAGTTCGGCGATCAGTCCACAGACTTCATGAAGCTGCTTGGCCTGCCGCCTTCAGAAGGCGCGTCGCTCTCGATGCGCGGATTTTTACTCGACAACGAGTTGGCAGGTGCGTTGGCGCTCGTTGAACCCAAGAAGCGCTTTGGTGGCCGCGTCCTCGACAAACTGGTGCCCGCTGCTGAATTGTTCGGGCTTGCGTACGCGCGGCTGCTCGAGCACGACGCGCGCATGGAAGCCGTCCGGACACTCGAGGAAATCACCCGCTCAATTCACTCCGAGTACGAGCGCACGCTGTCCGAGCTCGAGAACCGCCTGCAGGCTGCGCAAGACGCTTCGCTAGCCGGACGCAGACCTGACAACGGAAGGTCGGTGGAGCTCGAACGTCAGCTGGGTTCGGCGCTCAACGATGCACGCATGACTTCGCAGAAGCTTGCGGCAGTTGACCATCAGGTTCGTTCAGCCGTGTCAAAGCTGGAACACGCGCACATGGAGCTGCATCAGCAGACCGGGATTGCGCGACGCCACAGTGACATGATCCACACTATGCGGCAGCGACTGGAAGGCGCACTCGAGTCGCCTGACATTAAAGCGGTGCTGGACGACCTGCTTCGTTCGCTTCGGAACTACGAGTAGTTTCCGTCCTGTATGACTTCGATCCCGGAAAATGCGGTTCTGGCCGCAATAAGAAAGCTTGCATTCCATGAAGACCTGACCTCAGCGGACGCGACTGCAGCCTTCGATCAGGTGATGAAGGGCAATGCGGCCGCGACTCAGGTTGCGGCGCTGCTCGCGGGTTTGCGTGTGAGAGGGGAGAGCTCTGCGATCGTAGCGGGAGTCGCAAGGTCAATGCGAAACGCGATGGTGCATCTGCCGGCGAAAAATCCCAACGAGCTGGTAGACACCTGTGGCACTGGCGGCGGAACTGTTCCAACATTCAACATCTCGACTGCCGCCGCATTGCTCGCGGCCGGAATGGGTGTTCGTGTAGCCAAACATGGCAACCGGTCATTCACCTCAAAGTGCGGCAGCGCGGATGTTCTCGAAGCGCTCGATGTCCGCATAGATGTAGAACCAGAGAGAATGGCGCACACTCTCGACGAAGCCGGCCTCGTGTTCATGTTCGCTCCGCTAATGCATCCGGCCATGAAGCATGTCGGTGCTGTCCGCCGGGAGCTTGGAATTCCAACTGTGATGAACGTGGTTGGCCCGCTCGCGAATCCGGCCTCGGCGCAGCGCCAGGTAATCGGCGTCGCAGACCTTACGCGCGGACCGATGCTGGCCGAAGCTCTAATGGAGCTGGGCACAATTCACAGTCTGGTAGTTCACGGTGAGCCCGGCCTGGACGAACTATCCCCAATGGGCCCTACCCATGTGTGGGAAATTCGCGGTTCCAAGCTGAATGAATGGACAGTCGCGCCCGGAGACTTCGGGCTGGGCGTAGCCACCGCCGACCAGCTCGCAGGTGGCTCCCCCGAAGAAAACGCCCACATCATCCGCGAAGTTCTGGCGGGCAAGGGAAATCCAGGCGCCGAAGCGGCAGTGGTCCTGAACGCCGGTGCGGCGGCCTATGTTGGCGGAAAGAGTGCCGACCTGAAGAGTGCTGTAGCGCTTGCTCGTGAAGCACTCAAGACTGGTCTTGGCCTCGTCGCATTGGAGCGTCTCCGCGCGGCTTACGGATCGTAAAGGCGGTTCGCACGTAGGACACGTAGTACGCACATAGGTACACGTAGAACGGCAAAAAATTAGGGGGAACTGCTACGACTCTTAGAGTCCGCGTGCAGTTCCCCCCCCCATTTGTTGCAGTCCTACGTGTACCTACGTGCTACCTAAGTGTCCTACGTGCGAACCCCATAAGTATACGATACTTAGCAACCTAGACTTCTAGTACTTTCTCAGCACTCCAACGACAGTTCCCTGGATCGAAACATCGTTCTCATGAACGTAGATCGGACTCATCATTTCGTTCGCGGGCTGTAGCCTGATGCGGCCGTCTTTTTCGCGATAGAATTTTTTTACGGTGGCCGAGGTTCCGTCGATCAGGGCGATGACCATCTCGCCGTTATCGGCTGACTGCTTGCCATTCACAACCACAAAGTCGCCGTCCCGGATCTGTTCATCGATCATCGAGTTTCCGCGAACGCGCAGGACGTAGTGATTGCCACCGCGCCGGATGAAGTCTTCCGGGACGCCGATTGTCTCGTGCGTCTGGACTGCTTCGATCGGCATACCGGCCGCTACAGTTCCCATGAGGGGAAGGACAACTGATTTCGGCATTGCCTCTGAAGGCAGCACCTCGATCCCGCGGCTTTCATTATATGCGCGCTTGATGTAGCTCTTTCGCTCGAGATTGCTCAGATGCTCGTGTACGGTCGCGAGCGAGTTGTAGTTAAATTGCCGAGCGATCTCCTCGAAACTGGGCGCGTAGCCCTGTTCCTCGGTGTACGAGGCCAGATAATCCAGAATTTCCCGCTGCCGCTTGGTCAGGGACATGTTCCTGATGAGCTGATTGTGGGCCTACCGAACAATTGCCGAATTGAACGTTAGCCGAACAGGTACCGAAGCGCAAGAAACTTTTCATCCGGAGTGGGTTCCCCCTACCGGGATGCTGGGTGATTTGGTGCGCTCCACGGCCGCGAGGCCTCACAAGCCGGACCGGAATTTCACCGGTTTGGTGCCTTCGTTTGCCGCCGCGCTGCGGGGCGAGTTTGTCGCGCTGATAGCGGAGATAAAGCGCGCGTCGCCCTCCAAGGGTGATATCAGAAAAGACATGGATGCGGCAAAGCAGGCTGAGCAGTTCGAGCTTGGAAAGGCGTCAGCGATCTCGGTGCTGACTGAGCCGCATAAGTTCGGTGGCAGCATTTTAGACATCGTTCGTGTGAAAATGGCGTCCACTCTCCCGGTGCTTAAAAAGGATTTTCACACAACGCCCGAGCACATTCTGGCGGCGAAGGCGGTTGGTGCGTCCGCGGCACTGCTGATCGTTCGCGCCGTGCCGCCTGCACTTCTCCGGGAGTGCATACTCGTCGCTCATGAGAATGCCATCGACCTGCTGGTGGAGGTTCACCGGGAAGCTGAGCTGGATCTCGCGCTCGAGAGTGGCGCGAAGATCATTGGTGTGAACACACGCAACCTGGAAACGCTGGAAATGGATGAATCAGTTCACGAGCTGCTCATCCCGAAAATCCCAAAAAGCGTCATTGCCATAGCTGAAAGTGGAATGACCTCGCGCACCGACGTGAGTCGCGCCTCGGAGCTAGGGGCGGACGCTGTGCTGATCGGATCGAGTCTGTCGGCGACAGACGATCTGCCCACTCTTCTGCAATCGCTGACAAGCGTCGCGCGAAAAACCGATGTCCGTCCAAATTAAATTTTGCGGCATGATGCGCACGCGTGACGTCGAGATGGCTGTTCAGCATGGAGCAGCCTATGTAGGCGCAATCATGGCTGGCGGCCCACGCAATCTTTCACTGCGTGATGCAGTCGCGACGCTGGCTCCTGCGACAGGGCGTGCAAAGCGCGTCGCGGTTTTGCGTATTGGCCGCACCGAAGAAATGGCAGACATCGCTCGTCAGTTCGATGTAATTCAGCTGCATGGCGACGCCACCCCCGAAGATGTCTCAGCGCTGCGTCCTCTCTATGAGGGTGAAATCTGGACCGTAGTACAATCGACTGGCGCGGAGCTTCCTTCATTTATATCAGAGCTGTATGCGGTATCGGACGCAGTCGTCTTCGACAAAAAAAACGACAGCGGCCTTGGCGGTACAGGCGAGCGTCTAGATTGGAAGGGACTCGCGGCATCTCTGCGCGGAACAAGAAATGGCAGGACGATTCTCGCTGGCGGTCTCACTCCGTCCATCGTCGGTGAAGCGATAGAGCTGCTTCACCCTGACGTGGTCGATGTTTCTTCAGGTGTCGAAAATGCGCCCGGTATCAAAAATCACGACCTGCTCCGCGAGTTCGCCCACGCGGTCAGAAATTCAGGAGCGAAGAGCTGATGGATGATCGTTTTGGAGAATTTGGCGGAAGGTACGTTCCCGAAACCCTGATTCCGGCTCTCGAGGAGCTCGACGCAGAGTTCGGGCTCGCCATGGCGGACAGGGAGTTTCAGGAGGAGCTGACGCATCTCCTCACCGATTACGTCGGTCGTCCGTCTCCGCTCTCGTTTGCTCCGCGACTCTCCGAAAAAGTGCGAGCGCGTGTCTACCTGAAGCGCGAAGACCTGAACCACACGGGTGCGCACAAGATCAACAACACTGTTGGTCAGGCTCTGCTCGCGCGCCGGATGGGGAAGAAGCGCATCATCGCTGAAACGGGAGCAGGGCAGCACGGAGTGGCAACGGCGACTATCTGCGCACGGTTCGGTCTCGAATGCATCGTGTACATGGGCGAAGAAGACATTCGCCGTCAGAGTCTCAATGTGCACCGCATGAAGCTGCTTGGCGCCACAGTCGTTCCAGTGACATCAGGTACGCGGACGCTCAAGGATGCTACCAGTGAAGCGATAAGGGACTGGGTGACCAATGTCCGCACCAGCTACTACATAATCGGATCGGTTGTTGGCCCGGCTCCTTATCCTCGCATTGTGCGCGCCTTCCAGGCAATCATTGGCCGCGAAACGCGGGACCAGCTGATGATTCGCGAGTCGAAGCTTCCCAAGACGGTAGTGGCGTGCGTTGGAGGTGGAAGCAATGCCATGGGAATCTTCCACGAATTCATTGGCGACTCCGAAGTGGAGCTGGTGGGAGTGGAAGCCGCGGGTCATGGCGTCGATTCGGGATCGCACTCGGCGTCACTCGCACGCGGGCGTCCAGGCGTCTTGCACGGGGCGATGACATATCTTCTTCAGGATGAAGGCGGCCAGATTCTTCCAGCGCATTCAATTTCTGCAGGCCTCGACTATCCCGGGGTCGGTCCTGAGCACGCCCAGCTCAAGGATTCGGGGCGAGGAATCTATGTTTCTATCACGGACTCAGAGGCGACCGATGCCTTCAAGCTCCTCAGTGAGCTGGAAGGAATAGTGCCCGCCCTGGAGACATCGCATGCCATCGCGTGGGTCGCGAAAAACAGCGGACGCTGGCAGGAATCAGACTGCGTCGTCATTTGCCTGAGTGGCAGAGGCGATAAGGATCTGGCGCAGTTAATCGAGATGGGTCTACTTTCGTCCTAATGACAGGGCAGCAGCCGGATCCCTCTGAAGGATTAGCCGAGCTGAGTGTACCGCTCGCTGTCGTGACGCAGCTGATGAATACGTTCACGAAAGCTGTGCGCGCCTATCAGTTGTACCTCCCCAACAATCCGATGTACTCCCGCGCAATCGACAGCGTGCGCGAAGCGTTCGCGGCCACCTGGGCTCATACTGACGAGATCGCCGTCCAGATTTCCGAAACGCAGTTCCGGATGGAAGACCATGTTGTCCTTGAAGAACTGGGGAAGAGCGGCGAGAGTCTTCCGTGGACCTTCTATAAGGATGGAATAAGAGAGCTGAAGTTTTCGCAGGGGTTCGAGCAGGAAGAGCTGCCCGGATTTCTGCAGCTACTTCAGAAGGCGCGGACAGCATCGCCCGAAGACGATGACCTGCTCACTTTGATGTGGGAACAGGAATTCGCGTATCTCCAGTACAGATACGTGGATTTCGCATCAGACGCGGGCGCAGGTCCGATCGAGTCGCTGAAGTCGAGCGAGCCGCCTGAAAAAATTGATCCCCCCCGGGATGTCGAAGCGACTGAAGGGGAAGAAGGCCCGGTAAAGTCATCACGACCGGGTGTAGTAAAGATGGACGACTTCGATTCTACTCTCTACTTCCTGGACGAGAGTGAGATCGAGTACATGCAGACGGAAATCCGGAAGGATTATTCTGCGGACCTGCGCCCAGGCGTAATCGCGTCGCTGCTCGATACGTTCGAGCAGGAGACTGACCCGACAGTTCGCGAAGAGATTATCGGCATCCTCGACTACGTGCTGCTGATCATGCTTTCCACGACTCAGTTCCGCACCGCCGCGTACCTGCTGCGTGAAACTGGACTTTCTTCGCAGCGTGTGAAGGACATGCTCAGTGCACACCAGCAGCGACTGGGTGAGCTGACAGATCGGGTCAGTGACCCGACGGCGCTCGGGCAGCTGCTGCAGGCCCTGGAAGACACGCCGCTCCGCCCGCCGCAGAACGAGCTCAATGAGCTGTTCATGCAGCTTAAGTCTGTCGCACTTGAAACTGTGCTTGGCTGGATCGCGCGCACAAATAACACGGAGCTGCGCCTGCTCCTGGAGAACTCAGCTTCGCGTCTCGCGGCATCGCACACAGCGGAGCTGGTTCGCCTGATCGCGTCGGGCGATGATCTCGTTTCTGTCGAGGCAATGCGCAGAGCGGGCGCACTCAAGACTCCCGCGGCAGTTGCGGCGCTCGGACAGATGATCGCCACAGGCGAGCAGGAGATGAGACTCACGGCTGTAAACGCTCTTTCAGAGATTGCTTCACCCGGCGCGATGCAGGTGCTCGAGCGGGCAATCGAAGATTCTGATCGCGATATCCGTGTGTCTGCCGTCAGGATCCTCGGCTCGCGTGCACACCGCCCAAGTCTTCCGCGAATCGAGAACGCGATCAAGGGCAAGACAATTCGTGAGTCAAATCTCACTGAGAAGATGGCCTTCTTTGAAGCGTACGGCTCGATGTGCGGTGATGCTGGAATCGCCATGCTCGACGGAGTTCTCAACGCGAAAGGCGGAATTGGAAACCGTGTTGACCCGGAGCTGCGCGCATGCGCGGCTCTCGCGCTCGGCAAGGTCGGTTCGAGCAAGGCCGCCGAATCGCTGCGCAAGGCGGCTGGCGAGAAGGACGTTATTGTGCGCAATGCAGTTGCGCGCGCACTGCGGGGATCAGCGCTATGACGACTCCGGAACGCGGCACAGAGTCGGCGTCTAGCGGAGCATTCATCCGCAAGCACGGGCGAAACCTGATTATTTCGCTCTACGGCGCGATGCGCGCGATGAAGCTGTATCCTGTCGAACACAACGCCGTACAGAAGACACTCGCCGAGCTGAGCGAGACAGCGCAGGAAATTCTCAAGCACGAGAGCGAGCTCGAGATCAGGATCTCGGGTGAATTCATCTTCCTGAATTCAAATCGCATGCGCCTGGATCTCACGAACTTCGCGAGCTTCGGACACGTACTCAATCTGTGCAAGGCAGCAGGCATCGGGACAATTGCCCTGGTTCAGCCCGGTGCGCCGCGTGACTGGCTGGTGCTGTTGGCCCAGCTGGATTCGCAGACCAAGGCAGCACCTGCTGATCGCTTCGCCGAAATTACGCGCAAGCTTTCCGAAGCGGGCGTATCGGCATTCGAGATCGGACCGCCGACTGAGAGTGATAGCGACAAGCAGCTGGCGGAAGAGACGAAGGCCGCTGCACATCGTACCTACGCCACTTCTGTCGCCCTCACGCGCGACGTGATGAACTCGGTGCGTATGGGACGCACACCGAGCATCAAGAAGATCAAGCGCGTGGTACAGGGAATCGTCGATCAGATTCTCAACGAAGAGACATCGCTCATCAACCTGACGGCTATCCGGGACTACGACGAGTACACGTTTACGCACAGCGTC
>JANLYJ010000298.1:0-1915 GCA_031365555.1 Gemmatimonadaceae bacterium
AAGACATTCAAGACGTTGTGCTGCGAGGGTATGGCGCGGATCGATTTCTTCCTGAGCGGCGACGACGTCTTCGTCAATGAAGCCAACACCCTGCCGGGCTTCACCAACATCAGCATGTATCCAAAGCTTTGGGAGGCAAGCGGCCTATCCCAGTCCGAACTCATGGACACATTGATCAAGCACGCCCTCGCCCGTCACCGGCGCTCAAAGATGGTCTCCGTTCACCGCTAAACCATCAGTAGGCCGCGGCCCCCTAGGCGATCCGCGCCGAACATGATCATCTCGTGACCAAAGACTGATCCAGGGAGCGAGCCCATGTCCAAGACCGCAGCTGATGCCGCAGCCGGTATCGTCCATCCCTTCGCCGGCCGCGACGTCAATTGGTTGCTCGATGAGCGTGCCGCCACCCGTAGCGATCACCCCTTCCTAGTCTGGGAACCCTTCGTCGGCGACCGCCAGACTTGGACCTACAGCGCCTTCCGCGATCGCGTTCTCCGCGTCGCTGCCGGCCTGCACGCACGCGGCATCAAGGCTGGCGACTCCGTTCTCGTCCATCTCGACAACTCGCCGGAGCTGGAATTCCTCTGGTTCGCCTGCGCGCGCCTGGGGGCCGTTGTCGTCACCACCAACACCCGCTCTTCCGGCGACGAACTCACCTACTTCGCCGAAAACTGCAAAGCCGTCGCCGCCATCACCCAGCCGGAGCTGAGCAGCCTCGTCGCTGCCCACGTCAAGAACGTCCGCTGGCACGCCGTCACCGAGCACACCGTCGATGGCGGCCCACCCGCGCCCGGTCAGATCCCAGCGAATGCTATTCGCTTCTCCGCCATCGACGGCGATCCCGCCACCCTGCCCAAGCTCTCCGCCGATCCCTGGCGTCACGGCTCCGTGCAATACACGTCCGGCACCACGTCACGCCCCAAGGGCGTCCTCTGGACTCACGGTAATGCGCTGTGGGGCGCGCGCACCTGCGCCACCCACGAAGGCCTCACCGCATCCGACGTCCACCTCGTCATGATGCCGTCGTTCCACACCAACGCGCGCACCTACTCCATCCTGTCGACCATGTGGGCCGGCGGCACCTTTGTGCTGATGCCGCGTTTCTCCGCCTCGCGCTTCTGGGATATCGCTCAGCGCAACAAGTGCTCCTGGGCCTCTATGCTGCCGTTCTTCTGCAAGGCGCTGTTGCAGCATCCCGTGCCGGCGCACCATTTCCGTAAATTCGGCATGGCTGCCAACGAACCGCCCTTCGATCAACACTTCAAAGTCCACTCGATCGGCTGGTGGGGTATGACTGAAACCATCAGCCACGGCATCGTCGGCGACCACTTGCTCCGCAACCGCTCCATGACCACCGGCCGCCCTGCCGCCGGTTACGAAATCCGCATCCTGCACCCGGATGGCACACCCGTTGCCCCTGGCGAGACCGGCCATCTCGAGTGCCGGGGCGTGCGCGGTCTCCATATGTTCCTGGAGTACCTCGGCAATCCGCAAGCCACCGCCGACAGCTTCACCAAAGACGGCTGGTTCATCACCGGCGACCGCGTCACGCTCGAACTTGACGGCTACATCACCTTCGCTGATCGCGACAAGGACATGCTGAAAGTCGGCGGCGAGAACGTCGCGGCGTCAGAGATCGAGCGCGTCGTCGCCCTGGTGCCAGGTGTCTACGAGAATGCCGTCGTCGCGCAGCGGCACCGCATGCTCGACGAGGTGCCGGTGGTTTTCGTGATCCCCGCGCCGGGCGTCTCGTCGGAGGCCCACGCCGACCTCAGCACCCGCATTCTCGCCCACTGCCGCGAAAAACTCGCCGACTTCAAAGTCCCGCGCGCCGTGCACATCGTCTCCGAGATGCCCCGCTCCACCCTCGAAAAAGTCCACAAAGCCGAACTCCGCAAACGCCTGCCCGAGGTGG
>JANLYJ010000300.1:0-4032 GCA_031365555.1 Gemmatimonadaceae bacterium
ATTTTCTTGGAATGCGGTTTGGGGGTTCACCTATGGACCGCAGCTCATTCGTTCCACAACTCCTGCATAGCGGCAGGCTTACATTCTCGCGCACAGAGTCGATGGAAGTGTCCGCTGTCGGCGAGACGGCAATCGCGAATGGCGTCCTTCGGACCACGGGAGATGAAGGGAGCATTACCCGCACTTCGTTCCTCCATATCTACGTTCGCCGCGCAGGGAAGTGGGCACTTGTGCGGGAGATCTCCAATCAGTTGAAGTAGTCATTGCGCTTCCCCTGACGCGGGGTGGTATTACAGGTAGCACAACTCATCTACCCCACAGGACCTATGTCCCGCCCCCGCCCGATTCGCGCGATTGCTCTTGCAATCGTTCTGTTCCTTCTCCTCGCAGTACTCCCGGCCAGTGCTGGCTTCCTGACTGATTGGTTCTGGTTCCAGGAAATTGGATACCAGGTTGTGTTCTCCAAGATGCTTGCCGCGCAGAACACTCTCTTTATCGTCACCGCAGCATTTGCATTCGCGATGCTTTACCTGAATTTCAGCATCGCTCGCGGCGGGAAGAGCGTCGTGCCCGTGTTGTATCAGGTAAATCCAAACATGCCTCCGATGGACATCTCGGGAGGGCTCCGCAAGATTCCGCTCCTCCTGTCACTCGCAGCGGCTGCGATGTTCGGCTTTGTTGGATCGTCTCAGGCGATGGGCGTGCTGCAGTTGATGAACCGTGTTTCGTTCGGCACTGTGGATCCCGTGTTCGGACGGGACATTGGCTGGTTTGTTTTTGTGCTCCCGCAGATTTCAGTCTGGCTCGGCGTTGTCCGGACACTGCTCGTTCTCTCGCTCATGGGATCACTGCTCCTGTATCTGTTCCGCGGCATGTTTCACATCAAGCCGCGCGCACGTATCGACGAGCCGGCGGCGACACACATCGCAATTCTCATTGCACTGTTCCTTGTGACGAGCGCTTTGCAGATATGGTTCGTAAGCATTCCCGGTCTCAATTACTCGACTACGGGTCCGCTCGTAGGAGCGAGCTATACCGATCTCCACGCACGGTACCCGGCGATGCACCTCACCGCCATTGCGGCGCTGCTTGCTGCAGCGATGGTTATCTACGGGATGCTGCGCAGGAAACTGGCTTTCTATTCGGTGATCGCGATTGTGAGCTATCTGGTGTTCTCGGTAGTGGTTGGAGGGTTGTTCCCGGCAGCAATGCAGCGGTTCGTGGTTGCGCCGACTGAGCTCACGAAGGAAGCACCGCAGCTACAGCGCTACATCACCGCGACAAGGCGTGCGTGGGATCTCGACTCGGTCGAGACGCGTGACCTGAATGGAATTGGCAACCTCACACTCGATGACATTCGCTCCAATGCAGCGACGATTCAGAACGTGCGTTTGTGGGACCGCGAGCCTCTGCTGCAGACATTCGGACAGCTCCAGGAAATCCGCACCTACTACGATTTCGTAAACGTTGACGATGACCGTTACATGGTTGACGGACATTACCGTCAGGTGATGCTCGCACCGAGAGAGCTGAATTCAGCTTCGCTTCCCACGCGGAGTTTCATCAATCAGCATTTGACTTTCACCCATGGCATGGGACTCACGCTTGGTCCCGTGAACGAAGTGACCAGCGAAGGACTTCCAGTGTTGTTCGTGAAAGACCTGCCGCCGGCGTCCACGGTTTCGCTCAAGGTGACGCGCCCTCAGATCTATTTCGGCGAGCTCACAGACGAGCACGTATTCATCAATACCCGGCAGCCGGAGTTCGACTATCCGTCCGGGGACGCGAACATTTCAACCAGATACACCGGCACCGGAGGCGTTCGCGTCGGGAATGTTCTCAAACGAGCTCTTTTCGCGATTCGCTTCGGCGCGCTGAACATCCTTCTCTCCGGCGATATCGGCGCCGACAGCCGGGTGATGTACACGCGGCAGATCAAGCAGCGGGTCGAGAAAGCGCTGCCATTCCTGTCACTCGATGAAGATCCATACATGGTGATTGCCGAGGATGGCAAGCTCAAATGGATCGTGGACGGCTACACATCCACAACGCGTTATCCCAATTCGTACCGGATGGACAACGGGATGACCTACATGCGTAATAGCGTGAAGGTGGTAATCGACGCGTACGACGGATCGCTGAATAGCTATGTAGCAGATGCTGATGACCCGATGATTCGAATGTACGCAAAGATATTCCCTGGAATCCTGCTTCCACTCTCGCAGATGCCGGTGAGCCTGCGCGCGCACATGCGATACCCGCACGATCTCTTCAGGGTTCAGTCGACGCTTTACACTGTCTTTCACATGAGCAATCCCACGACCTTCTACAATCGTGAAGATCAGTGGCAGCTGCCGGTGCTCGACAACCAGGCCGAGTCAGCCGACCGTTTTACACGTCACCTGATCATGCGTTTGCCGGAAGAGAAGAGCGCCGAGTACATCTACATGGCGCCGTTCAGTCCCCGCGGAAAGGACAATCTTGCAGCGTGGATGGTCGCCCGGAATGATGGCGATCACTACGGCAAGCTCCGGGTGTATCGTTTCCCGAAGCAGAGCCTGATCTACGGGCCCAAGCAGATAATGTCGCGTATCAACCAGGACACCGAGATCTCGCGGCAGCTCACTCTTTGGGACCAGCGCGGCTCCGAGGTTCTGCGTGGAGAGCTGCTGGTGATTCCCATCAACGAGGCTTTGCTCTACGTTCAGCCGATTTACTTGCGCGCTGAAAACGGAAAGATTCCGGAGCTTAAGCGAGTCGTTGTTGCGTTCCAGAATCGGGTGGTTATGGACGAGACGCTGGACATTGCGCTTGCCAGAATTTTCGGTGGCAACGCAGGACTCCCGCCAAAGGCAGTTGCGGATTCGGCCAAGGTTACACCGAGCCTGAGGCCGCCTTCAGCTGGTCCGCAGACTGCGCTTTTCCAACAGGCGCGGGATCACTACGACCGAGCGATAGCCGCACAGAAAGCCGGAGACTGGGCCACATACGGTGAGGAGATTCGTCTGCTCGGTGATGTGCTGAGGCAGATGGACCGCTAAGCGACGACAACTTACAGCTATTGAGCGACGACAACTTACAGCTGTTGGCTACAAGCTGAAGCTGCTAGCTACGAGTTCCTGTCAGTGTCCTGATAAGACCCTGCAGCATCCTCCGCACTTCGGTGATTTCGTTTATCAGAAGTTCATACTCCTTTGACTCGCAGAGGCCGAACTCATGCGCGACCTGGAGATGGTATTCGAGTTCGGCCGCGGATCCGAGCGAATAGCGCAGAAATCGAATAAAATCTCGACTGCTAGATTGCGCGCGACCCTCGACGATGTTCGTCGGAACTGAAAGCGCCGCCCGAATCATCTGACTGCGCAGAGCACTGTATTGATGCGTTCGAATTTTCGACGCAATCCTATTAGTCCCGAGAGCCACGCGATGCGCTTTTTGCCACACGAGCAAATTCTTATGGTCGGCCACCCGTTATGCTGGCGACGAAGGTCATTCGAAGCATCACTAAACGAAAGGCCGCATCACCAAAGGTGTGCGGCCCAAAACTCGTAGCTTGAAGCTTTAGCTTGAAGCTTCTAGCTGTAAGTTGTCGTTCTGTTCGATTAGATCTGGCTCTGCGAAGGCGCAGCCGCACGTCCACGACCAGCATTCCTTGACGCACGCGCAGCCCGCTGCACTTCAATCTCAGTATCCTCAGCCTCCATGTGCGACTTCAGCTTCTGCCACACCGTTGCCGATGGCTCCTCGACGGTAACGAGTGTCGCGTCCATGTCGGCATTGTGGAAGATCTGAAACTCGCTGCCGATCGTCAGGACTGAGCGAGTCGCGTCATCACCAAGGATGATGCGGCGCTGAATTCCGTGGACGGTTTCCTTGCGGTTTGGAGCCTGAACGGTCACGCTGATGTTCTCCAGCGGACGAAACGGGCCCTGTCCATCGCGGAAATACATGCGTTCGCGCTTCTTTGGGGAGCTCGGCTTTTTGCTCATTCGGTCATTATGGAAGCCAGACCCGGGCGATTTTCGGCGCCGA
>JANLYJ010000332.1:0-6049 GCA_031365555.1 Gemmatimonadaceae bacterium
CTCGACAGCTCCTCGCGAACCTTGTAGCCGTCTTCATAGGTAGTCTTGCCTTTCCAGTCCAGGAAAGCGTGAGTCGTACCCGTGCCGCCATATACACGCAGACGCAGAACCTCGTCTTTTGCCGACAGATCCCGATCTGCGTTATCGTATCGAAGATCTTCGAGCGACCCTTCGTAAAGCAACCGACCGCCAGCCAGCTCAACCAGCTGACGCCGGATCATCACATCGTCCACAACGCTTTTCAGCTCGACTTCACGCATCGAGTATTGTCTGGAGAACTGTGGGTGTGTCGCTCAGGTCCTGGAATACGGCGTATGGCGAATGACTGGCCAGCTCGTCAACCGAATACCTGCCAGTCGCAACGCCAATGGCGCGCGCGCCGATCGAGCGTCCGCAATCGATGTCAGCAGGAGTATCACCGATAACAACAATGCGATTTCCGGCGAGGTCGAGATTCAACAACTCTTTCGCTCGTCGCTGAGCAATCGCAGGGAGCTCAGGGCGATGTGCGTGATCGGAGCCAAAAGCATTCACGCGAAATCGCTCGGGATCCAGTCCGGCAGCAACCAGTTTCTTCCTTGCGCCGGCTTCGATATTCCCGGTCAGCAAACCGAGAACAATGTTGTCCTGACTCTCGAGCGCATCCAGAATTTCCGGAATGCCCGGGTAAAGCATCACCCTGTGCTGCTCCATCTTGAGAGCGTCGTTCAGGCCCGCGAGATAATCGTCGAGCAGCTCGGTCATCTTCTCTTCTACATGCGCAGGATCCTTCCCCGCTCGCTCCATCAGCTCGCGAACAATCTGCTTGTCCGTTTTTCCGTCGTAGTGATACTTATCATCACCGGTGGTTCCGAAAATCCCGCTTAGGGCGCGCTCCATGGAACGCCTCCCCGCGCCTCCACTTTTCAGCAGCGTGCCATCGATATCCCAAAGAACCAGCTTCATGAACGGGTCAGCAGGACGCCGGACATGATCGTGACCACCCCGACTATCTGCCACGGAGTCGGCACTTCGTGCAGAAATATCCAGGCAACGGTGAGCGCAATCACGGGCTGAAGATTCGAGTAGGATGCGGTCCGGGTGGGCCCGAGAATTTTCAGGCCGCGATACCAGAACAGATATCCCACAACCATGGAAAGGACGCTCGCATAGAGCATCGACATCCAGCCGCCGAGAGTCACTGCAGTCCAGTCAGTTTCGATGATCGCCGGAATCGTTATGAAGAGCGGGATCGTTCCGCCAATCATTGGAATTGCAGCGAGCTGAATGGGATTGATCCGCTTGGTGAGCGGCTGCAGGCCGACGGTGTAGGCAGTCCAGCAGAGGACTCCGCTGAAAACGAGCAGTGAACCGAGGAAGGTATTTTCACGCGAGCTCGAAGCAGTGCTGCCGAGCACAACGAATCCAACGCCAAGGATGGAAAGTGCGATGCCGGAAAGAACCCGGCGGCTTGCACGCTCGAGTCCGCGCATTCTGCTCGCTACGGCGATGAAGCCAGGAGCAGCCGCAACGATCAGCGCCGCGTTCCCCGCGCGCGTACGCGAAACGCCTTCAACAAACAGCAGCTGATACAATCCGTTGCCGATGATCCCGAGCACCAGAAGCACCAGAATATCACGCGTGGGAGGAAGTGGTTTCCGCTGCCAGAGCACGACCCCTACGAGTACGACCGCGCAAATGGCGACGCGCATTCCGGTAAAGGCCCTGGGCGTAATCATCGTTGTCGCATATTTCACGACGCTGAAGTTGATCGCCCAGATTGTGGCCATGGTGAGCAGCATCAAATCGGTCATTCCGAATCCGCCGCGTGTCGCCGTCTCTTTCATGTGACAAAGCTAGCCGCACACATGCTTCGCCTGCTACTTTGCCACGCATGTACGTTTCGTTCGCAGTCTTTGCAGACGCCGCCAACCTCTCGCAGGAAGGCAAGCTCAACATCCTCGGCGTGTTCGACGCTGTTCAGGTGGGTGGATTTCCAACCGTTCACCCGAGATCGAGCTTTGTCGTGCGGCTGAAGGGAACATCTGAAGATGAGGGCACGCACACTCTCGGTTTTCGCTGGCTCGACCCGGCTCATACAGAGCTCTGGTCGTCGTCAGGAGAGCTCAACGTAGGCGCCGGCCCCGATCCGAATTTCGAGATGGATCTTCCGATCATTGCAGTGATCGACCTTCCACTGACGGGGCCCGGGCCGTACACGATGGAAGTGTCCCTGGACGGCATTCCAACCGCTGACGTTCGCTTGTTTGTCGCCGGACCATCGCCAACAGTGATGCCTCCGACGCCGACGATGTTCAGCTAGCCGAGAATTCTGCGGGCGAAGCGAAACCTGCTTCGCAGTTTGCGGAGGCGGTGATGATCGAAATCCAGATCATCTATCGCGTGCCCGCCCTGGTACAAAGTCAGGTGCACGATTTTCCTGTCGCCAAGCGAGAGTGCGACGTGAGTGATGTAGCCGTCTTCGCGATCAGAGAAGAAAAGAAGATCGGCTGGCTCGAGACCATCCAGACCTGCGTCAACTGCAGTGCCCTGACTCGCCTGCAGCGCGGCGTCACGCCGGATCTGAATGCCGTGCAGTGAGTAACTGGTTTGCGCGAGTCCGGAACAGTCGCATCCCCAGGGAGTGATTCCTCCCCACTGGTAGTACGTGCCTTCAAAAAACGAAATCGCGGTTTCCGTGATTGCGTCGCCTCGCGTTGGAAACATCGCACGCCGCTCATTCGCATTGAGCGTCTTTCCTTCGGTGACTACATCACCGTCGCTCAAGAGTGCGCCGAGCGGAAGCCTGCGAAGCTGCCCACCAGCGTGTGTGACTACGCATCCGAGCGACATGGGGCGCGCAGACTGCCAACCCGAGCCGAGGGGTTCTGCAACCGATTTTTTTTCGGTGAAGTAGGCTTCATGCACCCAACCCTCGTACTGATCAGCCCCTCGCACTCTCATCCAGTCGTTCTTGGACTCGAGAACGACTGCGTCATGGCCGTGGAGGAACTGGGAGATTTGCGTGCTGAGGACATTCGGCTCCGCGAGCACCGGGGCAATCGCGGATCGCGCGGTAATGAGCTGTTCGATCAGTGCTCCGGCCATTCCATGGTTGGTGCCTGACCGGATGCCACGGGGGCGCCCTCGAGAGCGGGCGCTTGGGCAGCGCATTGCGCACAGCGAAGGACGCCCTTGAAGCTGCACATGATGCAGATGAATGTACCGCACGAAACACACGGATAGCCCTCGGAAGCGCGCTCTTCATTTGCGCAGCTTCGGCAGACCATCGAGTCTTTCTCTTTCAGGTCAGGCATGTTGCTCTTTCGTGCGTGGCATCATCTCAATTTAGACGACGACCGGCAAGTTAGAAACGCCACGTACGGAAAAAGTCGAAGCCGCGCTGCGACGGAGTCTGCTGGAATGTTCCTACACTTGACCGGGTGCATGTCTTGTCGCTGGTACCAGGCTCGATACCGCCTTCAACTGTGTACATGGCGTTGAACCTGTACTCCAGCTTGAGACCAAGGTTCTCCACAAAATTCGCACTGTTGACGACACAAAAGCCTGTGCTCAGCCCCAGGAACCAGCGCTGACCAATTTGCTTTCCAAGGATCGCACGGGTGTTCAGCAGCGCGAGATAATAATCGCTGGATCCCGGAGCATACGAGTCACTGCCAAGTCGCGGAGTCTGAAGCTCAACGATGTCGAGCAGTCCCCGGGGAATTGCGTTGGTTAGAAGTGTTCCGCCATAGCGTACTGCTGCAGACGCCAGCTGCGACCCATACTGACTTCGCGAGTTGTCCAGCGCAAAGCCCTGCTCGCCAGTGATCAGATAACTCAGCAAGTCGGATTCGGAGAGCGGAAGATTGTCCGGATTGTCCAACACCAGTTTCGGCTCGGCGAGGGTTCCTCCAATGTTCACTCGTACTCGCACATCACGGCCAGTGATGCTTTGGCGCGCCTGGCGCACCGTGTGAATCGCCTTGATGTCGAGTGACGGATTGAGATCCGGCGTCCCGAAAAAGCGCAGGGTTCCCGTTTCTACATCGAAGGTAGGCTGTACGAACGGATCGACGAGGTTGAGACGATAGGTGCCCTTGATGGTGTTGAGCGTCCCTTCAAGTGCGAGCTGCGTGCGGTCAGGCCGCTGGGTGCCGCCGCCCTGCGTGACATTGAGCGAACCACCAAGCTGAATGTTCGCTTCTGAAGAACGCAGCCAGACATCAGGCCCAAGATCGAGGGCAAGATTCTCCAGCGAGAGATTCTTTGCAAAAGCACTCGGCGCAGAGGGCAGAACTTTTCTGTCCTTCACCAGCAGCGTGTCGGCAAACTCTGCGAATTCCGGGGAGCTCAGGTCTACGATCTTCTTCTGTACGAGCTCGGGAATGAAGATCGAACCGCGGTCCACGCGGACGGCGCCGGTCACCACCGCAGCATTGAACGGTCCCTTCAGCGTGAGCGGCGCTGTAGTTGAAATATCGAGCGACGCCAGGCCCGGCTTTTCGATAGCGTGAAAATTGGTTGCGTCCATGCTAAGCGAGAAAACCGGCTTCTTGTATTCCTGTAGCCCAATGAATCCGTCAACTGCGATGCGGCCAGACGATTCACGGAAGGTCTCCGCCGAAAGCCGGCGTACGAACACTGTGTCGTTGGTTAAGTCGATTTCGGCGTTGATCTTTTCCAGGCGAGTGCCGAACGCAGTCGCAGTGGCACTCCCATCAACGATACGGAATTCACCTTCGATCTTTGGCTGCGCAGTGGTCCCGCTTACGTCCACGTTGGCACGCACAGAGCCGCGTGCAAGCGCAATTGCAGGCGTGAACGCAGAGATCAGAGCGAGATCGACTCCTTCTGTGCGGACGCTTGCCCGGATTGAATCTCCAACGAATCGCACACCTCGAATTGCGAGTTTTCCATTGGTTGGATGTGCAAGGATTAGAGAGTCGAGCGTTGCGCCGGTGCTCGTGATCTGGGCGTGCATTGCCGCTTCGTTGGCGTATGTCCCGATTACATCGCCCTTGATGCGGAGGGAATCAATCTGAAGCCACGTTGTATCGCCCATCATTCTCGAGCTGCCGCGAAGCTCCGTTCGTATTCCATTCTGCGACGTAAGTGTGGCGCTCAAAACGCCGGTGCCCGCGGAGTCGATGCTCGCTACTGCTTCGCCCTTTCCGAAGACGAAACCGCCAAGGGAGATTTCAGATCCACTGATGCGCGCGATGCGATTCTTTGTTAGTGAATCGCCGAATGTCACGTCGGCGCGCAGCTGCCCTGCACCTCTGCCACCGAAGGCGAACTTGTCGCTCTCAACAATCGCGTGCGTAATGAGCCGTCCGGGCGGACCGGTTACATCGCCAGACAGTCGCAGCGTACCACTCAGAGTGTCTGCATCTGCGAGCTTGATTCCCGCTGCGCGTAAATACGGTTTGGCTGCGCCAATCGAATCCAGCGCGAAATCAAAACGAAGGGTGCCTGTTCGGGCTGGCGCGATAGCGTAGCTGCCGCTCGCCTCCCCCCGCAAGCCGGTCCCCCGAACCTTGAGCGTGTCGATCTGCGCAACGCCATTGGCAACTGCAAACCTTCCGATTGCGCTCTCAATTGGGATTCCCTCAACGACCGACGTCTCGATGTTGGCGTCGATCTTTCCTTTCAGCTCCTCCGCTGTCGCGCCCGTGACATCGATTGCGTACTGACCATTGAGGCGTGTTTCGGGAATTGCCTTGCCGACGATGAGAGACTTGAGATCGAGCCCCGCGACTGTGCCGCTGCCGCGTGCTCCATATGCCGGTGGGTCAGAATCGACATATCCGTCGAAGGTAAATGCTCCCGCGGGCCCGCTCATCGACGTAACGATTTGGAGATTCTCTGAAGTTCCCCTTATACGGATCGGCCCGCTCACTTCACCGCGAAGCGGAAGAACGGGATACGACCGCGCCAGTGAAGTCAGATAAACCGGCTGACCCTGAAGATCCACATCGTAGGTGAGGAATTTTTCTCCCCAGATGACGCGCCCCTTTCCCGTCACCCTGGATACCGGCGCGTCCCCGTCGTGATGCAGGATATCAGC
>JANLYJ010000381.1:0-1561 GCA_031365555.1 Gemmatimonadaceae bacterium
AGCGCTTCTGTCCTTGCAGCCTTCGGTCGCATCCGCCCAGGCCGCGCCGGCACCGGGCCCCGATGCTATTCGCTTTGGCGCCTCTCTCCCGCTGACGGGAGCGCTGGCCACGTATGGCAAGCGGGTCAAGGACGGTTATGATTTCTATGCGAGGCACGTCAACGACATGGGCGGGGTCGAAGTCGGCGGTCGGAAGTACAAGGTTTCGATCACCTATTACGATGACGAAAGCAAGACCGATACGGCTCTCAAGCTCTACGAAAAGCTGATCACGGAAGATGGCATCAAGTACCTGCTCGGACCTTATGGCAGCGGCGCCTCCTTGCCCGTCACCGCGCTTGCGGAGCGCAACAAACTCCCGATCGTGATCGCGCACGGGGCCTCGACGCCGATTTACACAAGAGGGTTCAAATATGTGTTCGGCACCCTCAATGTCATCGATCAATATACCGACCAGATCGTCAAGATGGCGTCGGAAAACAACCTCAAGCGCGTCGCTTTGATCAATGAGAATGCGCTGTTCGCCCAGCTCGGCATCGACGCCGCCGCAGAGCAATCAAAAAAATACGGCATGGAGGTCGTATACAAGGAGAATTTCCCCAATCCGATCGCCGACTTTTCATCGCAGCTGTTGCGGATCAAGGAGGCCAATCCGGATCTGATTGTTGCCGGCGGATACAACGCAGGCATGCTGCTGCTCGCCAAACAGATCAAGGAAGTCGGGGTGAAGACCAAACTGCTCGCCTTTCTGCTCGGACCAACCGATCCCAACTTCATCCCTTCACTGAAGGAGGCCGCTGAAAACGCCCTCGAACCCGTACAGTGGACACCGAACGCGCCCTGGAAGGACGCCATCTTCGGCTACACCTCGCTCGAATTCGCCAAGCAGTTCGAGAAGGAAGCCGGCTATTGGCCCGACTATCATCCGCCGCAATCGGTGGCAGCGCTTGAAGTCTACCACCATGCGTTCCAGAAGGCCGGCTCGCTGGATCCGCAAAAGGTCCGCGATGCGATCGAAACCACCGACATCATGACCCTCTATGGCCCTGTGCGTTTCAACAATCGCGGAGAAAACATCGGTAAGTCGATGTCCGTGGTGCAGGTGCAGGATGGGAAAACGGTCGTCGTGTATCCCCTCAAGGAGGCTGAGGCAAAACTGCGGCTCAACAACTGATGAAATGAACGGTCGATATCGGAGGCGCTGTTGGCGATAGTTCAAGTCATCATCAACGGCGTCCTCCTGGGCGGCCTCTACGCCTGCACGGCGATCGGCTTTTCCATCATCTGGGGGGTGATGAACCTCATCAATCTCGCCCACGGCAGCATGATCGTGCTCGGGGCCTATATCACTTTCCTGGCCAGTACGCAGACGGGCATTGATCCCTTCCTGACCATTCCGCTGGCCGGAGCCATCCTCTTCCTGGTCGGCTACGCGCTGCAGACATTTTTGCTCAATCTGATTGTGCGCGCGTCGGTTTTCATGACGTTCATCTTCACGTTTGGTCTCGACATGCTCATGATCAACATCCTGCTGATTGTGTTTTCAGCGGATCTGCGTTCG
>JANLYJ010000393.1:0-8217 GCA_031365555.1 Gemmatimonadaceae bacterium
AAAGCTTCCTTTCGAAAGAGAAGAAGTTGACGCGGTAGAAGCAAAGAAGCGTTTTGCCGACGATCCGCTAAAGCTCGAGCGGCTGGACGAGTTTTCCGCCGACGAAGTCATATCGACATATCGCGATGGACCTTTCATCGACCTGTGTCGCGGACCGCACGTTCCAGACACCGGTCACCTTAAGCATTTCAAGCTGCTCAACACTGCCGGCGCCTATTGGCGCGGTGATGAGAAGCGCCAGATGCTGCAGCGCATCTACGCAACGGCCTGGTTCAAGAAGGAAGATCTTGAAGCGCACCTGCACCGTCTCGAGGAAGCCAAGAAGCGCGATCATCGCGTTCTCGCTCACCAGCTGGATTTGTATTCGACGGATCAGCGCGTCGGACCCGGACTCATTCTCTGGCATCCGCGCGGCGCAACCATTCGCAGCGAGATCGAGAATTATGAGCGCGATCTGATTTTGCGCCATGGATACGACCTGGTTTACACCCCGCACATCGTGAGCGAAAAACTTTTCCAGGTTTCGGGTCACCTCGAGAACTTCAAGGAAAACATGTTCGGCGCGATGGACGTGGAAGGCGCGATGTACCGCCCGAAGCCGATGAACTGTCCCGGTCACATCTGCATTTACCAGTCGAAGCAGCGGTCATACCGTGACCTTCCGATTCGCTATGCAGAGTTCGGAACTGTGTATCGGTACGAGCGCAGCGGCGTACTGCACGGAATGCTTCGCGTCCGCGGGTTTACCCAGGACGATGCGCACGTGTTTTGTACGCCCGACCAGGTCACTCGTGAAATCGAGCGGCTGCTTGACCTCGTTGACGAAATGCTCGCGACGTTCGGCTATCCGTACACCATCGAGCTGGCTACGCGTCCTCCGGAAAAAGCGCTGGGTACACAGGAGCAATGGGACCAGGCGCAGAAAACACTGTCTGACGTGCTTAATGCGCGCGGTCTCGAGTTCGAGATCGATGAGGGTGGCGGCGCTTTTTATGGACCCAAGCTTGATTTCAAGCTCATTGACGCGATCGGCCGCAAATGGCAGGGTCCGACAGTGCAGCTCGACTTCAATCTTCCCGAGCGTTTCGAGCTCGAGTACGTCGGCGCGGACAACAGCAAGCATCGTCCTGTCATGCTGCACCGAGTGCTGGTTGGTTCGATGGAACGCTTCGTCGGCGGATTGATCGAACACTACGCCGGCAACTTCCCGCTCTGGCTGGCTCCCGAGCAAGTTCGCATCATTCCAATCGCCGAGGATCTGCGAGATGCAGCCGAGCACATTGGCAAGCGACTCTCAGATGTTGGCGTCCGCGTGCACGTCGATCCGCGTCCTGAGACTCTGAATTACAAGATTCGTGATGCGGCGATGCTAAAGATTCCGTACATCGGCGTTATTGGCCGTCGGGAGCTGGAGGCGGACAGCATTGCTTTGCGGGTCCGTGGATCAGCAGAGAAGGCGCCCCCGAAAGTCGTTCCAATCAATGAGTTTATCGGGACTCTAAAGGCTGAGATTGGCTCGAGAGTTCTGAAGTCATAAGGGTGTTCGGAACGCGGACGACAACTGCTTCGCCACAGAGACCTCAGAACGACATATTTAGTCCTTCGTAGTAACTTTTCCTGGGGAACGACCTCTCTGCAGGCAGAGCAAGTTCCCCCAAAAAGCCACTAGAGAGATCCTTATATGTCGTTCTGAGGTCTCTGTGGCACAGTAGGTGTCGTTTGCCTGGCTCGAAGAACCGGCAAATGTCGTCGCGCTGATTATCATTCAGGCATCCAACTTCAAATCCAATGTCTGATCTTTCGCGACAGCCAGTCATAGTATCTGCCACGCGCACCCCGATCGGGAAATTCCTCGGCGCGCTTTCTCCACTTTCGGCACCTGAGCTCGGTGCGATTGTAATTCGTGAGGCACTTCGCCGGGCCAATGTTCCTGCCGATCAGGTAGATGAAGTGATCATGGGTAATGTCGTTCAGGGCGGAACAGGCCAAGCGCCCGCGCGGCAGGCAATGCTCAAGGCCGGGGTTCCGGCGACGGTTCCGGCGCTGACCATCAACAAAGTCTGCGGATCGGGACTGAAGGCAGTCATGCTAGCTGCTCAGTCGATCAAAGCAGGGGATCAGCGAGTCGTAGTAGCCGGCGGTCAGGAGTCGATGTCGAACGCGCCATACTATATGTATGGGATGCGCACGGGCGTTAAGCTCGGCGACCAGAAGCTTATCGATGGCGTCATCCGTGATGGACTCTGGTGCGCGAGCTGTGATGTCCACATGGGATCGCACGCTGAATACACAGCGCGAAAGGCGAAGGTCAACCGCAACGAGCAGGACGAATTCGCATTTTCGTCGCACCAGAAAGCGGTTGCTGCAATTGAGCAGGGAAAGTTTCGCGATGAGATCGTCGCGGTCGAGATTGCGGGACGCAAGGGAGTGACGAAGGTCGAGAATGACGAAGGCCCGCGCAAAGACACCACAATGGAGACTCTTGGGAAGCTGAAGCCGGCATTTCCAGGTGCTGGCGAGGACCTGTCGGTTACGGCGGGAAATGCTTCAAGCCTGAATGACGGCGCTTCGGCGCTCGTCGTTGTTTCGGAAGAATATGCGCGCGCAAACGGGCTCGAAATTCTGGCGCGGATCACCGGTTACGCGACGGGTGGCACGGAGCCGCAGGATCTCTTTTTCGCGCCAATTTACGCAGTTCAGAATCTGATGAAAAAGAACTCATCAAAAATCGCCGACTACGATCTAATAGAAGCGAACGAAGCTTTTGCTTCGCAGGCAATTGCAAATGGCCGAGGTCTCGGCTGGGATTGGGACCGTGTCAATGTGCATGGGGGAGCGATCGCGCTCGGACACCCTATCGGCGCGAGTGGCGCTCGTGTACTCACCACACTTCTGTATGCCTTGAAGGACAGGAACCTCAGGACGGGCATTGCAACGCTCTGTCTTGGTGGCGGAAATGCAGTTGCATTGAGTGTCGAGCGGCCGGATAAGTAACCGATTGCGTCAGTTTTTCGCGCGACTGAATAACAAGACAGTGCGGACGATACTCCGCATTGTCATGTTCCTCCTGATTCTGTTTGGTACCTCGCTACTGCTGACTATGGTCGTCGGCCTCGCGATTCCCCACACATTCAGTGACGACCAGATCGACCTGTATCTGTCGCCGGCCGTAAGTCTTCTTGCTGCTCTCATTGCGCATCAGGTGATGCTGCGCGCATTCGACCAGAAACCGTGGAGTGCTGTGGGACTGGGGAGAGCCAGCGCGCGGCCACAGCTGCTGATAAAAGGTCTGCTAATGGGAATGGCCGCCATCGGGATTCCTTCACTAATCCTTCTCGGCACCTCTCAGCTGCGGTTGATCCCATCCGGTCCGGGCAACAGTGGAGCCGCAGCAGCGCTCGGTGTACTCACATTTCTGCCAGCTGCGTTCTTCGAGGAACTGATGATGCGCGGCTATCTTTTCATGCTGCTGCGCGAGGCGTTCGGCTGGAAAGCGGCCCTCATTTTCACCAGTGTCGTCTTCGGCCTTATTCACATGGCAAATCCCAACGTGGATCCCGAGTCAATCGCGCTGGTGATTCTTGCCGGATTTTTTCTCGGCGCGGTGTTCCTGGCGACCGGCAGTCTATTTGCGACTGGCATGGCGCACTTTGGCTGGAACTGGATCATGGGCTCGGTGATGCACGCAAGCGTTAGCGGCATCGATATGCCGTCACCCGATTTCCGGATTGTAGACAACGGTCCCGACTGGCTTACAGGCGGGGCGTGGGGGCCTGAGGGTGGACTGGCGGCCGGAGTAGGGATGATCGTTTCATTCATGTACCTATATGCGCGGCGAATCCGCCGCATGGAGTCATAGCATGGCCGAAAAGATCGCGGTCATTTGTGCGGGACAGATGGGAAATGGGATCGCACACGTTTTTGCGCAGTCCGAGTTCGCGGTCACGATGATCGACGTTGCATCCGACGCGCTCGAACGCGGCATGACAACTATCGCAAAGAATCTGGATCGTCAGGTCAAGAAAGGAACAGTTAGCCAGGAAGCGCGCGATGCGACGATGGGTCGTATCAAAACGTCAACTGAAATGGGCGAAGCCGCGTCAGCGACCCTTATTATCGAGGCCGCAACTGAAAATCGCGACCTGAAGTTCAAGATTTTCGGCAACCTCGATTCGATTGCCGCACCCGACGCCATTCTCGCGAGCAACACAAGCTCGATTTCGATCACTGAGATTGCAGCTCGAACGAAGCGGCCGGAAAAAGTCATCGGCATGCATTTCATGAATCCCGTTCCGGTGATGGCCCTTGTCGAGATCATTCGCGGCCTCGCGACATCCGATGAAACGACAAAAAAAGTCGTTGAGTTGAGCAGCAAGCTTGGGAAGACTCCTGTCGAAGTGAACGACTACCCGGGTTTCGTTGCCAACAGGATTCTCATGCCGATGATCAATGAGGCGGTCTATTGCCTTATGGAAGGAGTGGGCGAAGCCGAAGCGATCGATCAGGTGATGAAGCTCGGCATGAATCACCCCATGGGGCCGCTCGCGCTCGCCGACCTGATTGGACTCGATACCTGCGTCTCCATCCTGGAGGTTCTGCAGGCGGGACTCGGTGATCCGAAATACCGTCCATGTCCGCTGCTTCGTAAGTACGTCGCTGCCGGATGGCTGGGCCGCAAAAGCGGTCGCGGCTTCTATACCTATACCTGACGCACGTGAACGAAGACCTCCGCCCGCTAACTGAAGAACAACGGGAAATTCGCAGTGTCGCGCGGGAATTCGCGCAAAATGAAATCGCCCCTCACGTGTCACAGTGGGATCGCGACGCGTACTTCGAGCCCTCGATCGTTGGAAAACTTGGGGAGCTGGGCTTTCTTGGAATGCTCCTGCCCGAGGAGCACGGCGGGCTCGCACTCGACACAGTCACATATCTGATTGCGCTCGAGGAAATAGCGGCGGTCGATGCATCGACTGCGGTTTTGATGAGCGTGCACAACTCGCTGCCAACGCAGATGATCCTGCGTTTCGGGAATGAAGATCAGAAAAAGCGTTTTCTGCCCGGAATGGCTCGCGGCGAAATTCTCGGCGCATTTGCGCTCTCCGAACCTGACGCGGGCTCTGACGCAGCATCGCTCTCCACGCAGGCTGTACTCGAGGGTGACACCTGGATTCTCAATGGTACAAAGAGCTGGGTGACCAACGGCGGCACTGCCGGAGCGATTATCGCGATGGCGCGCACGGACAGCAGTGAGAATCGAAAGGGAGGCCGCGGGATCGGCGCATTCATTGTTACCCCTGATCTCCCGGGATTCCACGTTGGAAAGAAGGAAGACAAGATGGGTTTGCGGGCCTCGCCCACTGTTCAGCTCAACTTTGACAACCTGCGCGTGCCGGCCGCTAATCTTCTTGGTGTTGAATCGCAGGGGTTCGTGTATTCGATGCAGTCCCTGGAGAATGGCCGGCTTGGAATAGCTGCACAGGCTGTGGGGATTGCACGAGCAGCGCTGGAGGAGGCCACACGCTATGCCGGCGAGCGCCGCCAGTTCGGGAAGCATCTCAAGGACTTTGAGGCGATTCAGTTCAAGCTCGCTGATATGTCCACCCGGGTGACTGCGGCCCGGTCTCTGCTCCATGATGCAGCTGCAGCGAAGGACCGAGGGCAGGTCGTTACTCACGTCAGCTCGATGGCGAAGCTTTTTGCCAGCGAAACAGCGATGTGGGTTACCACCGAGGCTATACAGATTTTCGGCGGTTACGGTTATATGAAGGACTATTCGGTCGAGCGCCTTTTCCGCGACGCCAAGGTTACCGAGATTTATGAGGGCACTTCTGAAATACAGCGCATCGTGATTTCGCGGGCGCTTTACCATAGCTAGACCACACTAACACCGAAAGAAATGAAGATCTTCGATACGCTGGCCGAAATGGGACATGAGCAGGTGGTGATGTGCAGCGATCCGGTTTCCGGATACCGCGGCATAATCGCGATCCACAGCACGACCCTCGGACCGGCATTGGGCGGTACGCGTTTCTGGAGTTACGCGTCGGATATGGAAGCGCTTACCGATGCACTCCGTCTTTCGCGCGGAATGACTTACAAGAACGCTGTAGCAGGGTTGAACCTTGGTGGTGGAAAGGCTGTCATCATCGGCGACAACCGCACACGCACGCGCGAAATGCTTTTTCGTTCGCACGGTCGGTTTGTCGAGAGTCTTGGCGGCCGGTATGTAACAGCGGAGGATGTTGGCACGAGCACGTCAGACATGGATTTCGTTCACATGGAGACGGACTACGTTGCTGGACTCGCGGGAAAATCGGGTGATCCGTCGCCCGTTACCGCTCACGGTGTTTTCCGCGCGATTCAGGCGTCCGCTTTTCACCGCTGGGGAAGTGACAGCCTGCAGGGCAAGACCGTGACGCTGCAGGGCTGCGGAAATGTGGGCCGCTACCTGGCGAAGGAGCTGCACGAAGCCGGCGCAAAGCTCGTTGTCTCGGACATCGATCCGGAACGCGCAAAGAAAGTTGCGGCGGAAACAGAAGCGAAGATCGTTGAAGGTGACGCGATCTACAGTACCAAAGCCGACATCTTTGCCCCGTGCGCGCTTGGCGGAATCATCAACGACAAGACCATCGATGTTCTCAAAGTCGAAGTCGTCTGCGGAGGAGCGAACAATCAGCTCCTCGAAGAGCGTCATGGTGACATTCTCGAGGAAAAGCAGATTCAGTACACGCCTGACTACGTCGCGAATGCAGGCGGCGTCATCAATGTGTATGGTGAAGTCGCGAAATGGAGCTCCGAGCGAGCGTTCCGGAAAGCCGACGAGATTTACGACACAGTGCTCGGCGTTTTCGATATCGCCAAGTCAGACGGTGTTCCGACTTACGTTGCAGCAGACCGGCTCGCGGAGCGGAGACTCAAGGCAGTGAACGGAATGGTGCGCACCTGGCCGCAGTGGCCGCGCAGCGCGACCTGACCAGATGAGCGCAGAGCAGATCCCAATCGCGGCAGACCACGCCGGCTTTGAAATGAAGCAGAAGCTGGTTGCCGAGCTCAGGAAACTTGGGTACGAGCCGCATGACCTCGGCGCATCATCTGCGGACCCGACAGATTATCCCGACTACGCGCATCCCCTCGCGCAGGAAATCTCGCGAGGGGATGCGAAGCGCGGCATTTTATTGTGCGGAAGCGGAATCGGTATGGACATCGTCGCGAACCGGTATCCGCACGTGCGCGCAGCACTGGCCTGGAAGCCGGAGATTGCAGAGCTGTCGCGCAAGCACAACGATTCCAACGTGCTTGTACTCCCTTCTCGTTTCATTTCGGACGCTGAGGGCGTCGAGATAATGAAGCGATGGCTCGAGACTGATTTTGAGGGCGGTCGCCATGAGCGTCGCGTCGAAAAGATCGAAACTTCAGACAATGCGGACACCAAGTGACTGACTTCAATCTGAGAAGGGAAGATCCGAAGATTGCGGAGCTGATCGACAAGGAAGTCGACAGGCAGCGGCACGGCCTCGAGCTCATTGCGAGCGAGAACTTTGTTTCAGATGCAGTGCTCGAAGCGATGGGCACGCCGCTTACCAACAAATACGCGGAAGGATTGCCGGGCAAGCGCTACTATGGCGGATGCGAGGTCGTGGATGAAATCGAACAACTCGCAATAGATCGGGTTAAGCAGCTGTTCGGCGCGGAGCATGCGAATGTTCAGGCTCACTCAGGTGCGCAGGCGAACGCGGCTGTCTATCTCGCATTCCTGAAACCGGGTGAAACGGTGCTCGGTCTCGACCTGTCGCAGGGCGGACACCTTACACACGGATCGCCGGTCAACTTTTCCGGGCTGATTTACAACGCCATTCACTATGGCGTGACTGCTGAAGGCCGAATCGACTACGACCAGATGCAGAAGCTGGCCCGGGAGAAGCGCCCAAAGATGATCATGGCAGGGGCGAGCGCATATGCACGGATAATCGATTTCGAGCCATTCGCAGAAGTTGCAAAAGAGATCGGTGCGAAGTTTGTTGTGGACATGGCGCACTTTGCGGGGCTCGTTGCGACTGGATTTCATCCTTCGCCGATTCCACATGCCGACGCAGTGACGAGCACAACGCACAAGACTCTGCGGGGCCCGCGTGGTGGATTGATTCTCTGCAAAGCCGAGCACGCGAAGGCGATCGACAAGGCCATGTTCCCCGGAACCCAGGGCGGACCTCTGGAGCA
>JANLYJ010000405.1:0-2860 GCA_031365555.1 Gemmatimonadaceae bacterium
CCTCGACAGGCAACGCTCACGGGCTCGAGACCTACCGACAAGCTATCCACTAATGCCCATGTCTTTTTTGACTCCGCTTCCATATTGAAGAGCGACATTGCGAGAGCATCGTCGCTCAGTTGTCCAATCAATTTCACTACCGACTTGGCGGCTTCGCAGCGCCAATATGCGGCAACTTCGATTTTGGACTTGTAAGCCTCGATCATGTGGTCAGCCAGCGGTGCAATGGCCGGATTTTCTGCTTTGGCTGCCTCGAACTGTTCGATCGCCCGCTCCCAATTTCCCGAGGAGCCGGTTTTCATTGCAATCGAGAGAGGTGTTGGGCGTCCAGCGCGTGTCGCAGCAGCACGATCAACCATCCACTGCGCGAGCTCGATGGATCGGGCAAGTGACTGGTTGTTGGGATCTTTTAGCTGCGCCTGTTGCCACCATGCGAGTGCAACCTTCCAGTCGTGATTGATTACGGCGGCAAAACCCTTGTTGATTTCACCGACAGCCGGGGAGTTTCGCAACTCCACGTTTTGATTGGAGAGGTACGCGCCGTCCATTGGCCCCCGACTGTCAACAACCGTGACGTTAGTCCATGGCGCAACGCGCTTTTTGTAACTGGCCTCGTCAATCTCCAGGTTCTTTATTTCCTGTGTGAGCGCTGCCTGCCGGGCGGTGCATAGCGCCATTGTTGCTCCGTCGGTCGCCGGAATTTTCCCCGGCCCACAAACAGCGAGGAAGTCCGGGCCTTTTGCATCATAGGCTTCTCCTCGCTTGACGAGCGAGGCTCGAACTCTATCCAGCAGCACCTTGCTCGCGCCGTTGATGTTGGTCGGCACTGGCGGCAGAGACTGCGCATATACATCGCGGGCTGTGAACGCGAGCGCCGCGCAAAAACAGACGCGCCGGATGCGGAATGGCATCCGGCGCCTCCCCACTACCACGAGATTCTCAGTCCGGTGATGCTGCCGCGGTGGAAGCTGGAGACACGGCCGTTCGGAAACAGGCCGAATTGGCTGCGTCCTGGAAACGCCATCCCGAGAAAAAGTCCCGCGCCGGCACCGGCCGCTGCATAAGGAACGATTTTGCTTTCCGCGGTTGTGTACACAGGATCTTTTCCGCCAATGACTCCTGCATCAGTGGCCTGCCCGACGGATGCGCCCATCAATCCGCCGCTAACAGCTGTCACAAATGCATTCGCGGGCCTGCCCCAGTCTCCAGAGTTGGCGCCAACCGCCATCAGGACCATCAGCCCAGCGCCAAGATTTCCGCCAGCTTGCCATTGAGGAGTACCGCCCGGGTCCTGTGCAAGCGAGCCCAGAGCCATTCCGAACAATTCGCCAATGATGCCGCTGCGTATCAACGCAGACGCTGGAGATCCCTTCAGGCTGAGCATGGACCCGCCGCCACCGCCCTCACCTGTTCCGCGCGGGACGCAGCGCGGTGGATTTCCGAGCGCATCCAGACCCTGTATTGCGCAGAATTCCTTGTACTCATCGAAGTTCTGGCAGCAGTCGTGTCCGTGACGCGATCTGAAAGTCCTTTCTGCATCAGACTGTGCTGCGGAGACAGTCGTGAACCCGATCATGAGCAGGAGTGTCAACACGAAGGCTTTGAAATTCATTACAGCTCCAGGAGGGTTATTCGCTTAAAACCATACTGGGGACGGTTGTTTTTCCTATGGCCGAGTTGTCCTCCTTCCGTCCAAGGCGGGTTGAAGGCCTATTTGAGAGATGCGCACCGCAATAATTCTCTCAACTGCACTGCTCCTGGCAGCTCCATCCGAGTCGCCACTTCGCGAGATCCAAATCGTCGCGAACGATTACGCTTTCGTCATGCCTGCGGAGCTCCCGCCCGGGCCGGCGGCTTTCGCATTCAAGAATGAGGGCAAGGTCAGGCACGAGCTCAACATTTCCCTGCTCAGGGAAGGAGTGACTGTCGAGCAGTTCATGGCAAACCTCTGGGCAGACAAGCCGAGCGGTCCGCTGATCGAAGGACCTGTCGGCGTTCTTTTCGCAAAAAAGGAATCGCACTCGAGCGCGAAGCTTGAAACAAATCTTAAAGCTGGAAGAGACTATGTAGTCATTTGCATCTTCCGCGATTCCGCCGGTGCAAAGCGACACCATCAGCTCGGCATGTATTCGCGACTGCACGTATCTGGCAGGAAAAACGTGGTGAACAGAAAAGCAAAGATCGATACGATTACTGGTCTTGACTATGCATTCAGGTACAACGCAGTCATGAAGCCGGGACTGCACAGGTTCATGTTCGTCAACACTGGCAAGCAGCGCCATGAAGTGTCCTTTGAGCTCTTGAGGTCCGGGGTCTCACTCGACAGTTTGCTCAAGGCTGACAAAGCCGGGGAGAATGTAGACAAGCTGCTGGATGAATCACCTGCCCTGTTGCACGCACCCGGAGGGAAGACAGCGCTTGGGTATGTGACGCTGGACCTGAAACCGGGTCGCGAGTACATGATCGAGTGCGCTTTCCAGGACAGCGCCAAGGCTCCGATGCACTACGAATTAGGTATGTACGGTTCGATCAAGGTGACGAGGCACTAGACGGCCGCTCGCAGTACATGATGAGGCCCCTACCGCCCGGCGTGTCGGCGATGTGCGAGGGCATGAACCCGGCTTTTTCATAGCACCTGATTGCACGGGCGTTGGTGGGATTTGGATCAGTCTGAATCCGTGTCACTGAGGGCTGCTCGAAAATCTGCGCGACGAAGTTCCTGATCATGTCGGTTCCAATTCCGCGATTCAGATTTTCTGCGTCGGCGAGATACTGATCTATGCCGCGTACGCCGGGATCGTGTTCGTCGAGCCACCATCCTTCGTGATGGAACGCAGCGGCGACGTACCACTGAATAAAC
>JANLYJ010000424.1:0-1663 GCA_031365555.1 Gemmatimonadaceae bacterium
CGCTTTCTTGCGTTCGTCGAACCCAATGCGCTGCATGGCCATGTCGCGAAGTGCAGAAACACGCACGGTGTCGAGTGAGATGGCGAAGCGGGTCATCCTGACAGATAGCTCGCCGGCTGCACGAGTCCGCAGGGGTACTGCGGTCTCGACCGGCTCGTACCCGAGCGCGCGCACGGTGAGAATACGAGTTCCTGCAGGAAGCCCTGTCAGTACGAACTTTCCATCTGCCCCGGTCAATGCGACTGCGTCCGTCTCATCCAGCGACACGCGCGCGTTCGGCAGTGGCGCGCCGCCGCTGTTCAAAACCCGGCCGGTCAAAGTAATCGAGCCTGTAGCGGGCAGCGTCGGTCCGCCCTTGGCCGCCGAATCGGCACCGGGCAGGAAGACTGTCGCTACAGCAAGGCGCGGAGAAAGACTGAGACCGACTTCCGGCGTCTGAGTCTTGTCACTCGTGACGCTCAGGTTTGCGGACAGTTCTTCCGGCAATCCACAGATGCGAAAGCTTCCATCAGATGCAGCGGATGTGACGCGCTGCCTCGGCATTTTCACGAGGGATTTTTCGACCAGCACATAGTCCACCCAGGCGAGCATTACGCGCGCGCCTGCGGAGGGTTGATCGTTGTCCGCATTGAAAACATTCCCTATCACGGCGCCTGGTCCCGTGGTGCGATCCTGAGCGGAGCACTTCGTCGCAATGATTGACTGGGGTGACGGAACTGAAACGACGGTACGCAGATTCTGGCCGGCAGAAAGAGTGAGCGGCGCACTTACAACTGCAATTCCAAGCGTGTCGAGAAATGGATGAACCAGCTCCAGTCGAAGCTCGCCAGCAGGAACGTTCTCTATGCTGAACCGGCCCAGCGAATCTGTAAACGCGGACCGGGCGGACCCACGGATCGAAACAATCGCTCCGGGGAGATATCCACCGCGCACGCTGTCCACTGCGATTCCAAACACAGTCCCGCCCGTGGACTGTGCTTCAGCCCGGGAGGCAGGCACCGCCAGGATAAGTGCGGCCAAAAGAGATCTGAATATTTTCATTTTCCGAGTTCTAACAGTTAGGTGACAGCATTTTCGACTCGCGATTGTAAGGACCCACTACAGCTCGATTCTGGCGGGCAGCCCTCTCACAAATAACCCGGAGAGTGGCGTCCGTTCCTTTCAACTTCAGCACGGACGAAGAATCCAACAGGCCGTACCGTCTTGCAACCTCTGCCCTGTACCACTCTGCGCCAAGCAGGGGCAGCGTGATGGACACGATATCCGGCCGGCCACCCTCCACTTCGCGCAGGTACCAGAGAGGATACGTCTCATTGTCGCTATTTGCGAGGACTACCGCGCGCCTCGGAGCAAGCCGGAGAATTTCGCCCGCGAATGCTCTCGCTTCACTGGCACGTGGCTCACGGTTCCGATCCACTGCCCGCCAATTCATCGCAACTGGTGATGCCGCAATAAGGAGAGCAACGGGAACTGCCGACTGCGAATCCAGGAACCTGCGCACTACAGTAACAGCCCCTAGCCCAGCCCACGCACCCCAGCATACCCATGCAAGAATAAAGAAGTAGTCCCGCTCCCGGGCCTCGTGCAGCGAGTGAGATCTCAGCAATCCAGCGCCGTACGATGGGCCGGCTTTTAGGTTGAGATAGAGAGCGACGCCGATGGA
>JANLYJ010000470.1:0-7666 GCA_031365555.1 Gemmatimonadaceae bacterium
TGACTGCGGATCATTTAGAACATCGGAAAAAACGTCCGCAGCGTAGGTCGCACCCGGATCCTTCCCCACGCTCGGGCCCTGCCACTGCAGGAGGACTGTAATTGCACCCACCGGAGCTTCTGCGATTACTTCGGAGCTGCCGCTGAGAGCTGGAATAGCCGGAATGGGATCAGCCACAAACGGATCGACACCACGCTTCCAGTCGCCAAGCTCCTGTTGAACGACGGCAAACACCTGCTCGGGGTTCACATCGCCCGCAATGATTATCGCCGAGTTGTTCGGGATGTAGTACTTGGCCTGAATGCGGCGCATCTTTTCAGGTGTCGTCGTCAGAATCACGGAGCGGTCGCCGATTACGTTTTTACGGCTGAAGTTCCCCGGATAGAGCAGGCTGTCCATTTTCTGGGTTATTACGAATCCGGGGCTCGACTCATTCCGGTCATACTCGCCGATAACAACTTGCCGCTCGCGCTCGAGTTCATCCTGCAGGAAAAGCGGAGCCTTGAGGGCTGAAGCCAGCAGTCGAACACCTTCCCGAATGCTGTCCGCAGGCAGGGTTACGAAGTAGTTGACGACTTCCTCCCGCGTGCTTGCATTGTAGATCGAGCCGAGGTCGCCGGCACGGGCGACGAAAGCATCAGGCATCGGGTATCGCGCGTTTGCCCGGAAAAACATGTGCTCGTACAGGTGGGCAAGTCCGGCGTAGTCCGGGGTTTGCGTAAAAGAGCCGTTCTTTACGTCCACTTCAATAGTGACAAGCGGAACACCGTGGTTCTCAACTACAATTACCTCGAGCCCATTGGTGAGTACCTTCTGCTTGATGATTTTTTGAAGTTCTGCGCGCTGGGCGCCGGCAATTGACGGCGATGCCAGGGCAGAGAGGACGAGGATTAGGGTGGCGCATCGGCGCCAGCTTGAATTTCTTTTTGACATGTCAGTCAGGTACTACCCCAGGTGACAGATAAATATTCCAACCTTGTTTCGCGGCTCGATCCCGCCCGCGTTAAAAGAGACGAAAAGCTCGCTCCCTACACGACATTTCGTATCGGGGGACCGGCCGACGTTTTCTATGAAACCGGCTCGGCAGATGATCTCGCCCGTGCCATTCTTGCCGCTCGCGAATTGCACGTTCCATACTTCGTCCTCGGCCTTGGTGCAAACATACTCGTTGCCGACAAAGGCTTTCGTGGCCTCGTCATCCGGAATGTAGCCAAAGCATTCAGCTTCACCGCCGAAGGCAAGCTGCATGTGGAAAGCGGCGCTGTAATCGCCGAAATCATCCCTGAAGCTGTTGAGCGCGGCTGGTCAGGTCTCGAGCACTATGTTGGTATTCCGAGCACGGTCGGGGGCGCGGTCTGGCAGAACCTGCACTTCCTGGAGCCTGAGCCCGAGCGAAAGAAGACGATGTTCATTGCTGACGTTTTCGATTCGGCTGACCTGCTGACCGAAGAGGGCGACAGGCGGACAGTTGACAAGGAGTATATGCACTTCGGTTACGACACGAGCGTGCTGCATTATAGAAAGGATGTAGCGCTTTCTGTCACATTCCAGCTCGAGAAAGGTGACACAGCGGCGATGCATCGCGTCATGCAGGAGAACCTGAGTTGGCGTGGCGCCCGTCACCCTTGGCTGCAGTTTCACCCGAGCGCCGGTTCTATTTTCAAGAAGATTGAAGGGGTGGGAGCCGGTCGGCTCGTAGACCAGTGCGGGCTGAAAGGTTTCCGTCACGGTGGAGCGCAGATTTCACATATTCACGCGAACATCATGGTGAATCTCGGCAATGCGACTGCGAAGGACGTTCGCGAGTTGATCGCTATCGCGCAGAATGCCGTCAGGGAAAAGTTCGGGCATGAGCTGCATACGGAAATTGGGTTTATCGGAGAGTTCTAAGCTTTACCGCACTGTCCACTCTTTCCAAACCGCTTCCTGCGCCCCTACGGTTAGCGCATTGCCATTGCGAACGAGTGGCATTTTCAAAAGTTGTGGCTCTTCGGTGAGCTTGAGGAGCCATTTTTCGTCGGACATTTGCGAGTACTTGAGACCCAGCTCGGCGAAGGTGCGTGATTCACGATCGACGAGGTTAGATGCACCGAACTTCTGAGCGAACCGACGGAGCTCCCCCAGTGAAGCGGCCCTTTCCATCAAGTCAACGAAGTGCACTTTGACGCGCCGCTCTGCGAAAAATCGCTGCGCCTTTCTCGTGTCTGCATTTTTTCTCACGCCGAAAATCTGAACTTCCATTGAGATTCCAATTCCTGTCCAAAATGACTGTAGCAGATATATGAGTGGTTCTGAATTCCTGCCAGCGTGGTGGATTCCGGGAGCGCATGTTCAAACGCTTTGGGGAAAGCTCGCGCGAAAGCTCCCGCCTGCACCTACCGAGCTGGAGAGATGGACTGCGCCGGATGGAGAAACACTCGAGGTTCACCGATTGAGATTTGCCGGTTCACGCTCGCGCCTTGTATTGCTCCATGGTCTCGAGGGAAGCGTTCGGTCACACTATGCCCAGGGGCTGTTGTGGGAAGCGCACAGGAGAGGGTGGAACGCGGACCTTCTCGTGTTCCGAACCTGCGGTGGCGTGGAAAACAACAGTCCGCGTTTGTATCACTCGGGCGAGACAACTGACATTGCCTGGGTAATCGACAATCTGATTGCAGCCGATCCTCAAACAAAGATTGGCCTCGCGGGCGTGTCACTTGGTGGAAATGTCTTGCTCAAGTACCTCGGCGAGCGCGGCAAACAGCTGCCTCCACAGGTGAAGGGGGCAGTGGCGATCTCGGTTCCTTTCGATCTGGAGCGTTCGTCGCGCTATATCGATCGCGGTTTTTCTCGCGTGTATCAATGGCACTTCTTGCGGACGCTGCGGAGGAAAGCACGTGCAAAGCTGGCACGATTTCCGGGAATTGCAGATCCGCAAAGAGTCGAGGCTGCTGCCAACATGTTTGAGTACGACGATGCGATGACTGCACCCGTCCATGGGTTCCGGGATGCGTCAGACTACTACTCAAAATCGAGTTCGCTCAACTGGATCGAGTCCATTCAGATTCCCACGTTGCTCTTGAGCGCAGTCGACGATCCCTTTCTTCCTCCCGCAGTCCTTGATGAGGTTGCAGCCAAGGCTTCCAATAATTCCCACTTGGTAGCAGAGTTTCACCCGCACGGTGGACATGTCGGCTTTGTGGCTGGAAGCAGTCCGCTCAATCCGGTTTATTATGGAGAACAGCGTGCTGCTGCTTTTCTTCAAGAGCTCATCGGCTGACACTTTGTTTCACGGAGATTTCATGAACGCCCGCACAACTCTGTCGCTTTTTCTTTGCGGAGCTCTTTCGCTTGCCTGCGCAACATCGCAGCAGTCCGATACCTCGGAGCACGCAGGTCATTCCACGGCCGTTGCAGCTGCAGCTCCAGTGAACTCTTTGCCGGCCGATGAGGCCGGAGCGATGGCCCGTCTTCAGAGCTCACCCCGCCACGGCGAGTGGGTCACCATACGCACGGGCGCGCAGGACAGCATTCGCGCATGGGTTGTATATCCGGAGCGGAAAACAAAAGCCCCTGTAGTTCTGGTAGTGCATGAAATTTTTGGATTGACGCCCTGGATCAGGAATGTTGCAGACCAGTTGGCAGCCGAAGGTTTTCTTGCTGTTGCACCCGACCTTCTCACAATGAAGAACCTTCCGGGCTTCCCTGACAGTGTCGATAAGCAGGTGGCGACCGCAGCAATCCGCACGCTGCAGAGTGCTGACGTACAACGTCAGCTGTCGGTGATTGCGGATTACGCGATGAATCTTCCCTCGGCCTTAAAGACATACGGAATCGTTGGGTTTTGCTGGGGGGGCGCAGTTTCCTTTCAGCACGCAGCGTCTGCCCCAAAACTGGGCGCATCTGTCGTGTACTACGGTGCGCCTCCAGCAAACGGTGTTGCAACGGTTCGCGCACCCGTGCTCGGATTGTATGGCGGCAGCGACGTGCGCATCGGCGCCACGATACCGGCTACCGATTCCGCGATGAAAGCTGCCGGCAAGACTTATGTCTACCATATATATGAAGGCGCCGGGCACGGATTCCTCCGCCAGCAGGCGGGACAGACAGGCGCGAACGCAACCGCGACCGCTAAAGCATGGCCCGAGACCCTGGCTTGGTTTCGGAAGTATCTCGGTAAATAGACGCACTTGAATACTGTTTATCTGATCGCATTCGGTGGTGGGCTTGCCCTCGCCGTTTACGCGATGCTCCACGGAGTCGAAAAGAATCGAGACGCGGGCGTAACGCGTCCTGCGCCGTATTTGAATCTTCCGGCGTTTTCCGCACTTCTCGTGGCATTCGGCGCCGCCGGCTATCTACTGGATCGAAACTCGAATTTCTCGACACTTGTTGTGCCGGTGTTGGCACTGATCAGTGGAGCGTTGGGCTGGGTGGGGATGAGCATTCTGATGGCCAAGTGGGCGCTCAGGCCGATTTCCTCAGCGCACGATGAGGCGGAAGAAATCCAGGGTCAGCCCGCGATCGTCATCGATGCAATCAGCAGCAGCGCGGGATCGATTCGGTATGGACCTGCTCACGCATTACACGATGCGCGCGCCCGAAGTATTGACGGGGGGCCACTCGATTCAGGAACAGAGGTCGTGATTGACCGGTTTGAAAACGGCGTCGCGATAGTCGAGAATTGGGCGGCAGTCGAAAAGCGGCTCTAGTTCCGGCCTGAGCGCGCATACAGCGCGAGCCATTCAGGCCAGTTTCCGCTCAACTCAAAAAAGTCATCGTAATACGCCAGTCCCTTTTCCTCGAGAAATGAAATGAGGTCTGGCAAAACGTCGTCGTTTGCCAGAGGACCAATTGCAATCAGTTCATCTTCGATCCGGAACTCTGCGTCCGTAAGGTTGAATGCGGTGTCTAGCTCGAGTCGTGTGAAGCCCTTGGACTCGAAGCTGGTTTTTCGCACGAGAACCGTGGGAAGGTTTGCGCTGATAGAGAGTGGCATGTGTAAATCGCCTGGGAGTTTTTGGTGGTTACTTTAACTATATGGGAGCAATCAAGCGCTCGCCGACATACGAGCGAGACTTCGATGTAATTGTAGTCGGAGCCGGCCATGCCGGTACTGAAGCCGCGATAGCCGCCGCACGAACGGGTGCCAGCGTTGCAATCATCACAAGCGCGCTCGAATCCATCGGACAGATGTCCTGCAATCCTGCCATTGGCGGAGTCGCAAAGGGCACAGTAGTGCGTGAGGTAGACGCGCTGGGCGGGATTATGGGACGTGCGACGGATCTCGCAATGCTCCAGTTCCGGATGTTGAACAGGAGCAAGGGGCCAGCCGTCTGGGCGCCGCGTGCGCAATGTGATCGAGGCTTGTACCGACGCGCAGTGCGAACTTTACTGGAAACCCAGCCGCGACTGGAAACCATTCAGGGCACTGTTGCGCGACTCATTTTGGACGGAGCGTCTGTCCAGGGCGTGGAAACGCTCGAAGGAAGACGCTTTGCAGCCCGGACTGTTGTTATCACGACAGGAACATTTCTTCGTGGTCGGATTCACATCGGTACAACCACCAGTGTTTCCGGCGGAAGGGCCGGTGAGTCCGCAACCACGCACCTCGCTGAGCAGCTGGAAGGGTTCGGGTTCACAGTGGAGCGTTTCAAGACTGGAACTCCCCCAAGAATTGACGGGCGTTCAGTCGACTATACGAAGCTTGCAGTGCAATCGAGTGAGATCGAGGATTTCGATTACTCGTGGTCGCATTTCTGGCAGGGCCCGCGTCTGTCAGAAATGGGCACCCGGCATCCGCAGCAGCTGCCCTGCTGGATCACGTACCTCGATGAATCGGGCAAAAAAATAATTCAGGATAACATCGGGTCTTCTGCGATGTACGGTGGGGCGATCGCGTCGCGAGGCCCGCGATACTGCCCGTCTGTAGAAGACAAGGTTGTGAAATTTCCGCTTGCGGAACGACACCAGCTTTTCCTCGAGCCGGAAGGTCACGACACTTCCGAGCTATATGTAAACGGCTTGTCCACGTCCCTGCCTGCAAACATACAGCTCGAGATTTTGAAAAGCGTGGAGGGACTTCGCGATGTCCGCATGACACGGGCGGGTTACGCCATCGAATACGACTACTATCCGCCAACCCAGCTCGATTCATCGCTTCAGACTAAGGCAGTATCCGGCTTGTTCTTCGCTGGGCAAATCAACGGCACGACGGGCTATGAAGAAGCAGCAGGGCAGGGTGTCGTAGCGGGTCTGAACGCCGGGCGTCGTGCGCTTGGGAAACAACCGGTCGTGCTTGGGCGGGAGACGTCGTACATCGGTGTTTTGATCGACGATCTCGTTACTCGTGGTGTGGACGAGCCGTATCGCCTTTTTACCTCACGCTCTGAGTTCCGCCTGACAGTGCGGCAGGACAATGCGCTCCGCAGGCTTTCGTCCATCGCAGAAGATCTGAATTTGTACGATCGAGCCGAAAGTGAAATTGCGGCGGCGCGTCTGGCAGATGAAGACACGGCACTCCGCATGGCTCGAGAATCAAGCGTGCGACCGGACCAGGTGAATGATCTTCTGAAGCAAAAACACAGCGCACCAATTCCGCACTCGGTTAAGCTCGTTGAGCTTGCACGCAGACCGGAGCTAGGCCTCGAGGATTTATTCGCAGCGATCGGCGAAGGAAATATTTCTCGGGATGCAGTGCTGACTGCGGAGCTGGAGATCAAGTACGCGGGATACTTTGAACGCGAACGCGTCCAGGCCGACAAGATGAAACGGCTCGGTGATTTCCGACTGCCGTCGGATATTCCGTACGATGTCTTCGCGTCGCTGTCATTTGAAGCGCGACAAAAGCTCGGCAACCTGAAACCTGCTACTCTCGCGCAGGCGTCCCGCGTTCCGGGCGTTAGCCCGAGCGATCTTCAGAATCTGGTGCTGGAAGTTGAGCGCCACCGAGAGAACAAAAGATTTTCCACGGAGTAAGCTCATCCCTGCGCGCACGCATGTTGCTCGCTAACGGACCAATCCATAACCCGAGTTCTTATGAGACGACTAATTGCCGCCGCAGTCCTGGTTTTAACACCATCATTCGCTCAGTCTCAAGCCAGTAATGAGCCAATTCCACAAATTACCGTGGTTGGACACGGCGAAACCAAGATTTCGCCTGACCGTGCGAATATCCAGATAAGTGTGCAGACTCGGGCGGCGACAGCAGGGGCGGCAGGGGCGGCAAACGCCACTCGGCAGCGTGCAGTACTCGATGCGCTCCGAAAACTGGGTCTTACTGACGACCAGCTTTCCACGGCCAATTACAACGTAAACCCCGAGTACAGATACGAGCCCAACCGCAACCCGACGATCATCGGATACTCCGCCACTAATACTGTCGTCGCAGAAGTCCGAGATCTCACGAAGGTTGGTGCGGTAATCGATGCTGCTCTGGGCGCCGGGGCCAATCTCATCAGCTCACTGAATTTTTACGCTTCCAACATTCAGCAGGCTCGCCAGTCCGCCATCACCGCGGCAGTGCAAGTCGCCCGGACCGAGGCAGAGATCGGAGCACGAGCTGCCCAGGGACAACTGGGTGGTTTGCTCGAGCTTACCATTGGGGCCTATTATGCGCCCCCGCCGCGGCCGGTCATGATGATGGCGAAGTCGGACGCCGCCCAGGCTAGCGAGACCCCGGTTCAAC
>JANLYJ010000491.1:0-4445 GCA_031365555.1 Gemmatimonadaceae bacterium
ACTGCCGCACAGTATGAGATCGTAGGGCAGCGAGCTGGTGGCATAATCGGCATGTCCCTCGGCACGATTTTCGTTTTCCTGCTGGCCTGGCCGATTGTGCGCTCGATCACCAAGCATCGGTTGATCCACGGCGGAGTTGTAGCTCTCGGCGCAATTGCGCTGCAGCTGACTGGTTCACTTGCCGGACATGGCGGACTGCCGATGGCCTACATCTATGCGGTCGCCCTCAAGATCATCGCTGGAGTCGCGGCGGGATGGCTGGCCTGGCGCGTGCCGGTCCGTACCGCGGCCTAGCATGCAGGAGTTCATCGACAAGTCACGCTACTATCTGGCGACCGAGTACCTCACCAAGATCCGTCATTGCATCGATGCGCTTCCCGAAGAGGCACTCTGGAAGCGTCCCAACGAAAGCTCGAACAGCATCGGAAATCTCCTGCTTCATCTTGCGGGAAATATCCGGCAGTGGATTGTCGGCGGAATAGGCCAGCAGGAAGTGCAGCGTGATCGCGCCGCCGAATTCGCGGCGAAGGAAGGCGGCACGCGAGCTGAGCTGATGCAGAATCTCGAGCGGGCAGTGACCGACGTAGACGCAGTGCTTTCGTCACTCAAGCCGGAATCTCTTCGCGAATCCCGAGTCATCCAGGGCCGCGACACAACAGTGCTCGACGCGCTCTATCACGTTGTCGAGCATTTTGCGATGCACACTGGTCAGATAGTGCTGATGACCAAGACATACGCCCCCGGCGCCATCGCCTTCTATAGAGATGCCAAAGGGTTGGCACAGCCCACCTGGGGCGGAAAAGAGGGAATGCCCTGACGCATTGCCAAGCCCCAGTACAATGTGCACTATCCACATCCGACCCGATCCCACCCAGAGGTAGTGAATGTCACGTATTTCTCCTTTTCTAATTCTCGGCAGTGCTGCACTTGTTGCCGGCTGTGCGCCGGTTGCGATCATGCCCGCCAGTCCCGCAGTTGTAACCGGCGGATTTGTCGCGATGCTCGGCAACGACACGGTCACAGTCGAGCGGTACATCCGCACCAACAGCTACGTCGAAGGCGACTTTGTAACGCGCAATCCAAGCGTGCGCATTATTCACTATCGCGCGACGCTTGGACCACGGGGACAGATCATGTCCTTCACAAGTGCGAACCGCCTGCCGACTGCAGATCCGACCAGCGTGCCGATTCGTCAGGTCACAACCAGCTTCGGCGACACGCTCGCAATCGTTGAAGTGGTCACCGGCGGAAAGCGCGACACGGTGCAGTCAGTGCGAAAGGGTTTCAGGAGTCCTGTATCCGTTGCCATGCCAACGATTCCAGCTCCGCTTGGACTCTACGAAGCACTGCTTGCAGCTAATCCAGGAAAGGCCGGTGACAGTCTTGGCATCACGCTCGTGAGTGGAGGCCGCGCGCCGAACAACACGCTCTGGCTCTGGCGCACACACAATGGCGATTCGGTACTCACGCGCAACACATGGTCGCCCGGCTGGTATGAGCGTCTGTCGGTTGACAGGCAGGGACGCATCACCGGTGGCGACTGGCGTGCGACAACGGTTAAGGTTCTTATCAATCGAGTGGACAACGTTCAGTTCGACGTGATTGCAAGAGGATGGTCTGCACAGCAGAACCGGGGTCCGCTTTCTCCGCCGGACACAGTTCGTGCATCGATCGGCGGTGGAGACATTCAAATCAACTACAGCCGTCCATTCACTCGCGGACGTAATGTCTGGGGTGACGTAGTCAACTGGGGCGAGCGCTGGAGGCTTGGCGCCAACGCAGCGACGCAGTTGATAACTTCGAAAGATCTGGTCTTCGGTTCGACTGTCATTCCTGCGGGCAAATACACTCTCTGGATGATGCCCTCAGAAACCGCCCCGAAGCTTCTGGTGAACAGCCAGTTCGGTCAGTGGGGAACTGAGTTCGACGCAGCGAAAGACATTGCATCGATTCCGCTTGTAATGCGGAGGACCTCGCCGAGCGTTTCGGAATTCACAATCAATGTGGATCAACAGGCTTCGGGCGGCGTAATTCGTCTGCGCTGGGCCGACCGCGAATACTTCGCACCGTTTACAGTCAGGTAGTTCCACCTAAGTACACAACAATACGCAACAGGAAAATACGGAAACGGCGGATAACCGCGGACCACTGGATGAGTCCGTTGTTGTCCGCCTTTTCCGTTTTTTCCCTGTCGCGTTTTTCCGAACGGGAGATGTAATGATGAAGACACTTGTTCTCGCGATCGTCGCCGGCCTTTCACTTTCCGAAAGCGCTCAAGGGCAGTCAGTAGACCCAAAGTTGATTTCCAATCTCGAGTGGCGAATGATCGGGCCCTTTAGAGGGGGAAGGACTGTCGGCGCGCAGGGGGTGAAGGGGCAGCCGAATGTCTTTTACATAGGCGTGAACAATGGCGGTGTCTGGAAGACCGATGACTATGGTCTTACCTGGCGTCCGATCTTTGATGATCAGCCGACTGGGTCCATCGGAGATGTAGCGGTGGCGCAGTCCAATCCCAATGTCATTTACGTCGGCAGCGGCGAAGGTCTGCAGCGCCCCGATCTTTCGACGGGCAACGGCATGTACAAGTCTGTCGATGCCGGGAAGACATGGACGCATCTTGGGCTTCGCGATGCGCAGCAGATCGGCGGACTGGCTGTTGATCCAACCAATGAGAACCGCGTGTTCGTTGCAGCGCTGGGACATCCGTTCGGTCCGAACACAGAGCGCGGAGTTTATCGGTCGCTCGATGGGGGACTGACTTTCGAGCGTGTTCTGTACAAGAACGAAAACGTTGGTGCAATTCAGGTCACCATAGATCCCAACAATCCGCAGATCGTTTTTGCAGATATGTGGGCGGGACGGTATGCGCCATGGGAAGCGAGCTTCAACGGACCGGGAAGCGGACTGTATAAGTCCACCGACGGCGGCACGACCTGGAATGAGATTACCAATGGATTTCCAACTGAAGCACAGGGACGCGGGCGGATTGGATTCGCAATCGCCAGGAGCAACTCGAATCGCATGTACGCGCTCGTCGATGCACGAGAGAATGGTGGGCTCTACATATCCAATGATGCTGGCGGGTCATGGACTCTCGTGAATACCGACCAGCGTATTTGGGGACGGGGAGCCGACTTCGCTGAAGTGCAGGTGAATCCGAAGAATCAGGATCTGGTCTATAGCGCGAACGTCGCGATGTGGCGGTCGTATGATGCGGGAAAGACTTTCGAATCATTCAAGGGCGCGCCCGGCGGTGATGACTATCACCGGCTCTGGATCAATCCGGGAAATCCGGAAATCATGCTGCAGGCGAGCGATCAGGGCGCGAGTGTCACGGTCAACGATGGCCGCACCTGGAGCTCCTGGTACAACCAGCCCACGGCGCAGTTCTACCATGTCATCACCGACAATCAGGTTCCGTACTGGGTGTACGGCGCGCAGCAGGAAAGTGGATCAGCAGCCGTAATAAGCAGAGGTGACAACGGTGCGATCACCTTCAAGGACTGGCACACAGTAGGTGTCGAGGAGTACGGCTATGTCGCGCCAGATCCACTGGATGCGAACATCATTTATGGTGGACGGATCTCGCGGTACGACACGCGCACCAAGGAAGTCCTGAACGTCTCTCCCGAGCCAATAAGATCCGGCAAGCTGCGGATGGTTCGTACACTCCCCGTCATTTTCTCGCCGGTGGATCCGAAGACTCTGTATTTCGGAACCAACATCATCTTCAGAACCCGAACCGGCGGAGATGGATGGGATGCGATCAGTCCCGATCTCACGCGCGAGAATTACGAGCTGCCCGTAACGATGGGCATCTACGCTGCAATCGATCCCGAAAAGGGAAAGCACCGCGGCGTGGTCTATACAATCGCGCCTTCATTCAAGACTGTAAACACCATCTGGGCCGGAACTGAAGACGGTTTGATCCACCTGACCCGCGACGGCGGAAAGACCTGGAAGAATGTCAGTCCCGCTGGGCTAACACCGTGGAGCAAGGTGTCGCTCATGACTGCGTCGCACTTCGATGACAACACGGCATACGCAGCGATCAATCGCCTTCGTCTCGACGACCTGAACCCGCACATCTATAGAACTCACGATGGCGGTGCAACATGGTCGGAGATTGTCCGCGGGATTCCCGCAGGCGACGTAGTGGATGCAGTGCGTGAGGATCCAATTCGTAAAGGACTGCTCTACGCGGGAACTGAGAATGGAGTGTACTTCTCACTCGACGACGGTGAGAACTGGCAGTCGCTTCGCCGCAACATGCCCGCAACTGCGATCAGGGATCTTGTCGTACACGAGACCGATCTCGTAGTTGGAACGCATGGCAGATCGTTCTGGATCCTGGACGACATCTCGCCGCTAAGACAGCTCAGTGTGTCGTCCGCTGCCGCGGAAGTCACGCTCTTCAAGCCGCGCATGCAGTACCGGTTCCGCCG
>JANLYJ010000494.1:0-6827 GCA_031365555.1 Gemmatimonadaceae bacterium
AAAGCTGCTGGCTACTAGCTGAGGCTACTAGCTGCTGGCTAGCTAGTAGCTAGTAGCGTCAGCCGGTGGCTTGCAGCTTTAGTGCAGCCCCCTATCGGCGAACGACCTCGCCGGTAAGGAGACACTCTACAAGCCCGTGAACTTCCAATGTCCCCACAGCTGCCATGCACTCGCGGACTGGCAGCCGAGTAAGTGTGGCGAGTAAGTCCAGATCCTTTCCGTCAGGGCCAAGCGCGTCATAAACCCGTTGTTCAGTATCGGACAAACTGGCGTCACTCGCCCTCGGCTTGGGATCAGCCCCGACGAGCATCATGGCATCGGCGATCGAGGTTATTAGGTGGGCGCCATCGCGAAGGAGCTGGTTAGATCCAGCTGCCTGGGGACAGTCGATATTGCCCGGAACGGCCGCGACTACCCGCCCAAGCTCGAGGGCATGGTTCGCCGTGTTGAGGGCACCGCTTTTTTGTCCGGCTTCGACAACAATTGTGACCTTGGACAGTCCCGCGATGATCCGGTTGCGGCGTGGGAAACAGCCGGGAAATGCCCGCTTTCCGACGCTGAATTCGGAGACCAGGAGGCCATCATTCGCGAGACGGTTATACAGCGGCCGGTTGGTCGCCGGGTACGGGATATCGACGCTGGTTCCGAGGACGCCGATTGTCTTGCCCCCGGCTTCAAGGGAGGCCCAGTGAGCGGCCGAATCTATCCCCCTCGCCATGCCGCTTACAACGCAGATTCCCGAGTCTGCCATTTGGGTCGCGAGGGCTCGGGCAATACGGATTCCGTACTGGGTCGGGGCGCGGGTGCCAACGATGGCGACCCGTGGCATTTCGAAGAGCCCGGGGTCGCCGATCAGTGAGATCGAAGCAGGCGGATGCGGCAGTTCCACAAGCTCTGCCGGATAGTGCGTTCCGCCCCGGGGGACTGTGGAAATCCGGCTTGGGCATAGTTGAGAAGTCACATTAAGCGTTGAACGTAACCCTATGGCATTGGCTCTGATGCAACCGCCACTTCACGTGCTTGCTTCATTTTCAACAACTGTTTCCACCAGACCAGAATCAGGTCGTCCAACCCCGATCTCGCCGGCGCACTGATGGCGTACTTGCCGAATGCTTCCGGGGCCTCGATGGGCGGAACGTAGTCTTCCCCCATCAGGTCCATTTTGGTGAAAACAACGCAGTGTGGCTTGCCTGCCAGTTCGGCGGAATAGGACTCGATTTCCTTGCGAAGCTGATCGTATTCCAGCTGCCAATCCATGGCATCGATGGGGATCATGAAAGCCAGAATTCGGGTCCGCTCGATGTGCCTCAGGAACTGCAGGCCCAGCCCCTTCCCTTCATGTGCGCCTTCGATGATTCCGGGGATGTCTGCGACTACAAAAGTCCGTGAATCTGACATCTGAACTACGCCCAGATTTGGAGCCAGGGTGGTGAATGGGTAATCCCCGATTTTCGGGGTTGCCGCGGAGATCACGGAAAGGAGCGTAGACTTGCCCGCATTCGGCTGGCCAACGAGTCCAATATCGGCAATCAGCTTGAGCTCGAGCTCGATTTTCCGGGTCTGGCCTTCTTCACCGGGCTGCCACTCGCGAGGCGACTGGTGGGTCGCCGTGGCAAAGAAGGAATTCCCCTTCCCGCCCCGTCCGCCCTTGGCAATCACGAAGGTGTCCCCGTCATTCAGGATCTCGACGATGATCTCGCCGGTATCTGCATCCTTGACGAGGGTGCCGGGAGGTACGGGAAGGACTACATCCGCACTCCCATGGCCTGTCTTGTTGGACCCCATTCCATGCTCAGCCCGCTCGGCTTTCCACTTATCCCGGTAGCTGTAGTCGAGCAGGGTTGAAAGATTGCCATCGCCCTTGATGACTATGTCACCACCCTTCCCGCCCTCACCGCCATCCGGGCCGCCCATAGGCGTCCGCCACTCACGTCGGAATGAGGTTGCACCTGATCCACCCGTGCCGGCTTCTACCGTTATTATCGCCCTGTCGATGAACATTTACTTGCCCACCAGGTGTGCGAGCATCTCACGCGCGTCCCGTTCGGAGTCGCTGTCAATCAGGTTCGAGATGGAATCGAGAGTACGCTGTATTTCCGGCACCGTGGCCCCGGTGTTCATGGCGCCGCGCACGTGCGAGTGAAGCTGCCGCTTCTGTCCAGTCGCCGCACATGCTGCAACAATGCAAAGTTCGCGCGTCTTGAGGTCCAGCCCGGGGCGCGACAGAACCTTTCCATATCCTTCAACGATCATCCATTCATCCAGTTCGGGGTGCAGCGCGCGTATGTTCTCGCGCAGCCGCTCATAGGAGGAGCCATATACGGCAGCACAGGTCTTTTCACCGTCGGCGCGCAGCTCCTGCATAGCAACGTAGCCGTGAGTGGCTGGTCGTGCCGGTTGCGCCCCTGTAAGCGCACGCCAGGCTCGCATTGCATTGAGTGCCCTCGGTAAACCGGCAAAGAGGTAGGACTGAAGAATTACCTCCTCTACCTCAGCGCTCCAATCGGCTGAATGAGGTTCAGCGATCACTGAGCGCAGGGTTTGTTCGGTGCACCCGGCGATGGCAGCTGCGAGTCGAACGAGATAGTGTGTCCTGTCATCGATGACCGGAACTGTAGTATGCCCGGCCGCCGGCACTTGCACCGTTTTTACGCGGCCGTAGTCACTTCGCCGACGCACTGATTGCGGGAGTTGCGCACTGACTTGTGTGCGACCTCGTGCAAACGCTCGGGAAGATTTTCAGGCAGTGCGCCTACCAGCTGCAGGATGCGAAGCAAAGCAGGTGCAGCGGCACGCTGGGCACCGTCTTCGACCTTGAGCGCGATTCCGATTCCCATTTCCGGAACGGTCGCCGAATAAACTCCTTCAGCTCCGATCTTGGAAAGAATCTTTCCGTGCGTCTCGTCAATCAGCAGCGTATCGAGGCGATCTGTTCCGCCGACAAGAAAGGGATGCTGGGACATCGCGCCGAGAATACGCGCCGGAACTTCTTCACCACGATGACTCGCGGCTCCAAGGCGCGCATATGCCGCGGCCATGCGTTCGAGTGAGAGTGCAAAGACGGGAACGCCGCACCCGTCAACTGACATTTCGATCTGGCTGGGCCGCAGCTGCGTCCATTTCGCGACTTCGTGAAGAATCGCAATCTGCACGGGGTGCTCGGGCCTCTCGTATCCGTACCGTTTCCATTTCTTGGAATGTGCGAAGCCGAGCATTGCTGCGTGCTTGCCGGAGCAGTTGTTGTGGAGCCGGGTGAGCCGGTGTCCCGATTCGCGGACTATGCGGGCGCCGCGCGATGAGAGCGGTTCGTGCGAGCCACATGCGAGATCTCCATCCTCGAGATCCAGGTCGCGCAGCATGCGGGCAACGATTGCAACATGTTCGGGCTCGCCCCCATGGGAGCCGCATGCGATGGCCAGCTGGTCATCACCCCAGTCCAGCGAATCAAAACCGCGGCTCTCTACGAAGGGGAGAACCTGAAATGGCTTTGCGGATGATCTCCAGAAAGTATGCGCCTCATGATCACGGGCGGTGGCGATGAGCCTTCCGTCGAGATCAACTACTGCCGCATGCACCCGATGCTTCGATTCAACCACCCCGCCCCGGGTGACGACGACATCGAGGTCATGCGTCTGGGTCACATTTTAAAATACCTTGATCATTCCTTTTGTGTACCGTCTCGGATCACGTCGTACATCAACGAGGACCTTGTTGAGCTCAGTGACTGCTTCAACAAGCTTGTCATAGAGCTGCGAGTCGTTGAACAGCTTCGGGATGGTTCCATCACCGTGAGCCATCATTTTGGTGAGCGAGTCGGCATTTGCAACCGCACTCACGAGATGATTGTACAGACTGTCGTCACGGAACAGCTTGCCGATCGTACCGTCGCCTTTGCTCATCTGCTCCACGAGCAGGCTGGCGGATTCGACAGTCTTGTTAAGGCTGTTGTACAAGGTCGGATCATCCAGCAGCCGCCCGACAGTGCCGCGTGGATTCTGAAGACGTACGAGCAGCCGGTTTGTATTGGCCAGTGTGGAATTCAGGTTGTCGTACATCGCGCGGTTGGTAACCAGCTGACCGAGTGTTCCTTCGCCTCGGGTTATTCCATTGGTGACTTTTCTGAGATCGGTTGTGAGGCCGACGACTTCCTTCACCGCGCCCGAAGCCTGGATCAACACGGTCTCGTAGTCCACCGACGCCTCGATTGCAATCACATCGCCATTACGAAGCGTTGCGAATTTCGGCGTACCCGGAGTGATATCGAAAACCTTGTCACCGAGAAGACCGAGCGTCTTGATGTGCGCACGCGAATCCTTTCGTACCTGCTGGGAGACACCTGCGTCGATGGCGATTACAACCTTGAGATTCCTGGTCGTATCGTTGTCAACGGGGAGAAACTCGATCTTGGAGATTGCGCCCACAAGTTTTCCAGCGACCGTGACCTGTCCGCCTTCGCGCAGGCCCGACGCTGTTGGCAGGTACGCGATAAGGTCGTAGCGCTTTGAGAAGAGATTGGCTGCCTCGCCGAGCTTATAGGCGGCAACGCCGAGAACAGCGACCGCAACGAGAACCATTGCGCCCACCTTCAGCTGATCGACGGTTATGAACGTTGATCGCTTCATTTAAAAACCGCCCAGGAAGTCTTGCAGGTACTTGTCGTCGCTTGAAGCCATGTCCTCAGGGGATCCGAAGAAAACAATCTTGCGTTTAGCCAGCACTGCAATCTTACTCGCCATGCGGAATGCAGAGCGAATATCGTGCGAGACTACGACACTCGTTGCGCTCAATTCCCGCTGAAGCTTCATGATAAGATGTGTAATCGTAGCGGTAGTCAAAGGATCGAGGCCCGAAGTGGGTTCGTCATAAAGCATGATCTTGGGGTTGTTGGCCATCCCTCGGGCCACGCCGACACGCTTCTTCATTCCGCCCGAAAGCTCCGCCGGCATCTGCTCCATCACCTTGTTCGGATCGAGATCCACAAACTGCAGCTTTTCCTTGACGCGTGCCTCGATTTCGTCTTCGGTGAGACTGGTGTGCTCACGCAGCGGATAAGCGATGTTCTCATAAACCGTCATCGAGTCGAAGAGCGCGGCGCCCTGGAACACCATTCCCATTTTCTGGCGCACATTGAGCGCTTCATTGAATGAGAGCTGGGTGATCTCTTCTCCGTCGATGATCACCTCTCCTTTTTCGGGAACGAGGAGCCGGAGCAGCAGCTTGAGAATGGTGGACTTTCCGGTGCCGGACTCGCCTACGATCACGATGGTTTCGCCTTCGCGTGCAACGAAAGATACATCCTCGAGAATGGGATTCTCAAACGCGAGCGAAACATTTTTGAGCTCCACAACGGGCCGATTGCTCTTCTTCGCCGGTGTGCTGGTCGTCGCGATTACTTCCAGCTCGTTACGGATAGCAGTGCGCACCCGTTTGTCTTCAGGCGGTCGCTCGCCCTGTGCAGGCGGAGGACCCTCACTTCCGGGAATCCGGCGATCGTCTCTCATCCGGTGAGCACCGCGAGAAGTATCTGTGTAATGAAGTAGTCCACGACGAGAATGAGAATGCTTGCGCGCACGACTGTCTTGGTTGTCGCGATTCCAACGCCTTCAGTACCGCCGGTGGTCTTCAGTCCGTAGTGACATCCGGTGAGTGCGATGATGCCACCGAAGACGAACGGCTTTGTAAGTCCGTGCACGAAGTCGTTGGGGATGTAGCGAAAGAGGAATCCGCCAGCAGCGATCTGCTCGAAGACAGTTCTCCAGTACAATGAGGTGGGAATCCCGACATATACCGACGATATCACACCTCCGCCCAGCAATCCGGCGAAGTCGTTGATGACAGTGAGCGTCGGCACCATGATGAGCGCCGCGATGAGACGCGGGGTGACAAGCTTCTTGATTGGATCGGTTCCGAGCGTATTCAGAGCGTCGATTTGCTCCGTCACGCGCATGGAACCCAACTGCGCTGCGATGCCAGAGCCCACACGACCCGCAACCATAAGACCTGCCAGCACTGGACCAAGCTCACGGATCATCGACGCCGAAACCAGGCGACCGATGTACATCGTGGCGCCGAATGTCTTCATGATCACCGAAGCCTGGAGCGCCAGCACCATTCCCGTGAAGAAACCTGTAAGCAGCACAATTCCGAGGGATTCGAACCCAATAGCGTTCATCTGCTGCACGACGTCGTTCAGGTAGAACGGGCGTGCAAACATGAAACGGATTGCGTTCCCTGCGAGGAGAAAGAACTCCTGCAGCGAACCCAGTGCGCTCTTTACAGCGTTGTTGACGCGTTGAAGCAAATAATTTCCTTTGACGGGCTTTGCAAACCTATGCCATTGGCAAGCGGTGTGCCCTGTTTGACGCGCTGCGCTGCCCTTACTTTCCCGATAGGATGCTCGAAACCATTAGTCGTTCACGACTCGTCGACCTCCTTGGCGCGGGAGCCGGGAAACGTGTCGCCATCATTGGCGATGCGATGCTCGACGTGTATCTGCACGGCGATGTAGATCGCATCTCGCCTGAAGCACCAGTGCCTGTGGTGCGGGTAACGGAAAGGAGGGCTGCTCCCGGCGGAGCGGCCAACGTCGCTGCGAACGTTGCTGCAATTGGCGCGGACCCCGTACTCGTGTGTGCCATCGGGTCTGACGGAAATGGCGAGCGTCTCCGTGGGATGCTGGACGCCCTCAAGGCTCGGACGGGCGGCATGCTGGCCGTTGAGCGCCCCACGACGACCAAGACGCGAATCCTGGCTCGCTCGCAGCAGGTTGTGCGTTTCGACGAGGAAAACGACGACGACATCACCGGCAGCGAAGTTGCCCGCCTGGA
>JANLYJ010000495.1:0-1526 GCA_031365555.1 Gemmatimonadaceae bacterium
CGGTGGCCTTCGATCCCCACGGCGGACGCTCGTCCAAGTCCGCCCAGGCCGCCATCCTCCGCATCGACGCCGGCGACGCGAAGGGCGCCCAGTCGGCAATGGAGCATTAGACCGCCGCTTCGACCGATGCCGCCGACTGACGCTCGGCCATATCTACGACCACTTGTCGGGGATCGACATCCGCCCCGACATCGATCGTCATCTCATCAAAGGCGAGCCGCTGCTCCTTCCTGCTGACGTCTTCGGGTCGGGAGGAAACTGGCATCGAAACCACGCTCGCGGGTGGAAAGCGGACGTCATCGCTGTTCGGATTTTGACAGGCTGAATGCCCAAAATCCGAGAAACACGGCGCAGATGGCGATGGCAAGAAGCCACCACGCTATTGAGTTTTCCGGGACGCGAAACGACAGCAACCCTAGCGGGAGTTCGATTAGAAAAAAGGCGATTACGGTAGCATGCCCTTTCCAACTTATTGGTCGAAGCCAAAAGCGAAACCACGGGCGAAACCAAGGCGTCTTATCGATCACAGGGCGCAGGCTACACGGGCTTCGCTGCCTTCCGCAATTCGTCGAAAGCGCAATGGCCGCTAGACGTTGATCATGGGTGGAAAGCGGACATAAGGCGTTAAAGCTGTGTTTAGAATAACGCCTGCACCTTGGCCTTCATGAGTCGGGCCTGCGGGTCGAGCTTTTTTGTCGCTGTGACGAGGTCGCGCAGCCGGTCCACATAAGCGGCATATCGAGGATTTAACTTGCCAGTCGCCGCATCGTAAATGTTCTTCTGGTCGGACCCGAGCGGATAAACTTCCTGCTCAGTCATTGCAGCATAGCGAACATAGCGCTCGCCGAGCGACTCCTGCCGGTTGTAAAATACAGACAGTTCGAAATACAACTCCGGCGGCAGTGCTTTCGATACGCCGCTAGCGACAATACCATCCCACGCCCGCATCGGCGGTCGTTCCGCCCCGGCCTCGCGATATGTCGGAAGCGACGGCCGTTTGCCTGCTGCCACATCGCGATCGAACATCGCAAGCTTCGTCTCCGTCTCAGCGAGGAATACGCGATTGTGGCGCAGCATGTCGTCGAATGTCGGGATCATCGCGGCGATCATACTCTTGCGATAGATGGTCTCCTCTCGATCCCGTCTCGCGGCTTCAAGGGCGAAGGCCGCCGTGACGCCAATCACGATGATAACGATCTCGAACAGAAATTTACCGATCAGGTCGCGGTGCGTTTCCGTCCAGCCTCGAATCTTGCTCATCGTCTGGCCCCCGCCTTCGAGTATCTATGGCCAGCCTGCCCCCTGATCCCAATGTTCGCAATGGTCGGAAGCGCACATTGTGTCCCACCCATTCTTGAAATTCCGATTGATTGGCAGACGGCGTGATCAGCGCGAGAACACCGCTCCATGCGGCGCGCCTTCGCCAGTCCAACCGTGCGGCCATGACTGCTTGGCAAAATTGAAACCGGTCTGGCCATCCGGCCCACGAAAGGCTTCATCGATCGTCAGTGCGCCGCTCTTCTCAT
>JANLYJ010000496.1:0-2156 GCA_031365555.1 Gemmatimonadaceae bacterium
GTGGAACCGATGATTATAACGCGAGGTCGGTCTGGACCGTTGGCGGCGCGGCAGTAACGGGGTCAAGTAAAAAAAAGAGGCGCCGAACGTCGGCGCCTCCTTTTTTACCACTCATTCGTTACTGAAGCTTGGACTGAATCGACTTCGCCTTGTCCAGGTGTGCCTGAATGTTTGGCGCCGCCTTTTCGATCAGCGCTTTCAGCTCTGCATTCTGCACAGCGCCCAGAGCGGCAGTGGCCTTGTCGAGAACTGCCTGGTGATAGGCTACTTCGTTGTCGATGTATGCCTTGTCAAAACCTGCTCCCTTCTCGGTCGAATTGAGCAGTGACATGGTTTTGTCCTTTGCTGCCTGACTGTCATCGTTCGCCGGAGCTGCTGGCGTGACAGCGAGCTTCTTCGCGAGATCCTGGCCCATCTGACGAAGCGCATGGTGATCACGCATCATCATTTTTCCGAAGTCACGAACTTCAGAGTTCGTTCCCTTTGTCGCGGCGACGGAGCCGGCAGAACTGTCGAGCACATTCGCGTTGTCGAGGATATACACGATGTTAGCATCGGTCAGCGGCGCTGGTGCTGCTGCTACCGGTGTGCTGTCAACGGGCGTCAGTGCAGTTCCCGTCGTATCGACAGCTGCATTGTCGCCTTTGCTGCATGCGCCGAGCGCGACGAGTCCGGCTACCAGCACGGATGTAGAAAGCTTGATCATTTTTGGTCCCTGAATGGATGAGTTTAAGACACTCTAATGCACTGCAAGAAGCAGGGCAAAGTCTAGAAGCGATAGGCCACTCCCGCGCGCACCGTACGCGAAGGCATCCGGTAGTACTGTGCGTCGCCGAATTCGCTTTCCGCGACTGGATCCCGCTCATCCGTGAGATTTTTTCCATCAACCCGGAATTCAAGCTGGCCGGTCCGTATTCCCGCGCCAGCACTGAACGTCGTGAAAGAAGGTGCCAGAGCCGTGTTGCGCTTGTTGAGGTACCGGTCACCAGTGTAGTTCATGACCACATTCCCGAAGAAGCCCTGGTCGGGTGAAAAAATGATCCCTGCCGATCCAAGCCGACGGGCAGACATCTCAAAACGTTTCCCACCGAGCTGCGTGAGTGTCCCGGCGAAATCCTGTATGAAATCCACGAACTTCCCATCGTGGAAGCTGTACGTCGCGCGCAGCGTCAGCGAGCGGGGAAGCATAAGGTCGCTGGCAAGCTCGACACCCTTGAAGCGTGTACTGCCCGAATTGATCAGTGCCGGCTGACCGTTCACGATTGTCGGCGTTACAAGATTTTCGAAGTCCATATGGAATGCACTCAGCTCGAAGTCCAGCGTTCCCGCGAGCAGCCTGGACTTGAGTCCCGCTTCATAACTGTTGGAAGTTTCGGGCTCCAGGATCCCTTCATTTTCTGCAAGTCCGAAATCGAACGCTGCAGGCTTGAACGTGCTCCGATAGTTCGCGAAGGCGCGAAGATGGTCAGCGCCATTTTCCCAAAGTCCCAAGAGTGCGCCAAGACTGCCACTGATTTTCGAGTGCGTTGATTCCGCGCCTACGCCCCGCTTTTCCGACGTGGCGTTAAGTCGGAGCCCGCCGCTCAGGGCAACTCGCGGCGCCACACGCCATTCGGCGGATCCGTATGCACCGAGAAAGCGGCGCTCGTCTTCCGCATCTCTGTCGAAATTCGTTGGCTCGGTAACCTGAGCCCGGGTGGCGCCTGATAGCGGTGCCGTGTAAGTGAAGGTCGCGCCTTCAGCTTCGCCGGCGGCAAAAAGTACGTCGGCTCCAGCGAGGAACTGAAGGTTGTTGCGACGCGGGAAAACGAGGTGCGTGTCGGCGTAGAAATCCTTGACATCAATGTTCTCGCGGAAGCCCGCTGCATTGTTCGTGGTGTTAGCGATGCTGGTCAGGAAACCGCGAAAGATCTGCTGACCGGAGAATGTGAACGATGCGGTCGATCCCCACGTAACCTGATTCAGGATCGAGCGCTGGTGTCCGGCCGATACTGCAAACCGGTTCTCGTCGAGGAATGCGCCGGAAGGATTGTAGTTAGCGTCCAGAGGTGTGGCCGCCGAAAGCACTGCGCCCTGACGAGCGTGTGGACTGGCCGGGTCCTGCCGAATGAAATTCAGGTCTGCCGTGAGCCAGGTTTGACGATCTGCGTTCATCG
>JANLYJ010000499.1:0-7915 GCA_031365555.1 Gemmatimonadaceae bacterium
ACAATGGTTACCGCCGGCGTTTACCTGATAGCGCGCAGCTCGTTTCTCTTTTCGCTCTCTCCGGTTGCAAGTCTTACCGTCGCCGTGATCGGTGGACTAACAGCGCTCTTCGCGGCAACGATTGGGCTCAAGCAGTGGGACATCAAGAAGGTGCTCGCATATTCCACAGTGTCGCAGCTCGGTTACATGTTCGTCGCTGTTGGAACTGGAGCTTACGTCGCTGGTGTTTTCCACCTGGTGACCCACGCGTTCTTCAAGGCGCTGCTCTTCCTTGGCTCCGGTTCGGTGATTTACGCCATGCACGCGGCCTATCATCACACGGGCAGCCACGAAGACGCGCAGGATATGCGAAACATGGGCGGACTGAAAAAGTTCATGCCCATCACGTGGGTTCTCATGTGGATCGCGACGCTCGCGATCGCAGGAGTACCGCCCTTCGCAGGATTCTTCTCGAAGGACGAGATTCTTGGGTCAGTCTTTCAGTGCGCGCAGTCGTCCACGCTCGCTGACGCAACCTGGCTCGGAATTCCCGGAAGCGCGCTCTTGTACGCCATCTATTTCATTGGACTGGCAACCGCTCTCCTCACTGCGATCTACATGACGCGCATGATGCTGTACACCTTCCACGGTCCTAACCGTTCTGGTGACAACGAGCGTTCGCATCTGAAGGAAGCGCCTTGGGTGATGACCGGTCCGCTGCTAATACTGGGAATTGCGAGCGCAATTGGTGGCTGGCTCAACCTGCCCGAGTTCTTTACTAACCTGATGCCGGTTGGGGCACGCGGAGCACTCGATCACTGGCTCGAGCCGGTTGTAGCTCACTCCTCGGAAAGAATTGCCGGAACTGGCGCGCACATCGCAGCTGGTACCGAGCAGATGCTTGTCGGCGCGGCTGTCGCAATCGCGGTTCTTGGAATCGCATTCGCCTGGTGGAAGCTCAAGCCTGCGGATCTCAAGTCGAAGGCGACTTCGCCTGCAGAACAGGGAGTCGAGAAAGTTCTGCTCAACAAGTACTACGTTGACGAGGCCTATGACGCTGGCGTTATCGAGCCCACCGTTGCGCTATCGCGCACAGTTCTCTGGAAGGGCGTTGATGTCAACCTCATTGACGGCCTCTTCGTGAACGGACTGGCTTCGCTTGCGCGCGGCTTTGGGTGGATAGGTTCGCGCTTCCAGACTGGAAGCACAGGCAGGTACGCATGGGCACTCGTTGCCGGTGTGCTGATCATCATTGGCGCGTTTACCCTGAGATAGACGATGAAAGACTTCCTGATGTCTATCGGTTACAACAACTGGGTACTCCCGGCGCTGCTGATCATCCCCGTCGTCGGTGCCGCGGGCCTACTCGCGCTCGGCTCCGGCAAGGGCAGGAACGAAGCTGACACGAGCAAGACGGCGCGTTATCTGGCGTTCACCGTGTTCATGGTGGAGTTCCTCGTATCTATTGGTCTTTGGTGGTCGTTCGATCCGGCATCACGCGGATGGCAGGCACCAATTGACGCTGCGTGGATTCCATCATGGGGCATTCGCTTCACGCTCGGTGTAGATGGAATTGCCCTGATGATGGTTCTGCTTACGACTTTCATCATGCCGCTTACGGTTCTCGGCGGCTGGACCAGCGTCAAGACGAAGGTGCACACGTACCTCGCATTGCTGCTCATCCTCACCACTGGGATGCTGGGAGTATTCCTCGCCCGCGATCTCTTCCTTTTCTATGTGATGTGGGAAGTGATGCTTGTGCCGATGTACTTCATCATCGGCATCTGGGGCGGAGAGAGACGCATTTACGCGAGCCTCAAGTTCTTCATTTACACGATGCTGCCGTCGCTGCTGATGCTCGTGGCGATTATCTACCTTGGCGTGAAGGCCGGGTCGGGCGGCATTCCGAACTTCAGCTACGACAATCTTCTCCACAACACATCGCTGAGTCATTCGGCGGCGTTGTGGCTCTTCTCGGCGTTCTTCCTCGCGTTTGCAGTGAAGGTTCCCATGTTCCCGTTCCATACATGGCTGCCTGATGCACACGTCGAAGCGCCAACGGCTGGATCGGTGATCCTTGCCGGAATCATGTTAAAGATGGGGACCTTTGGTTTCCTGAGATTTGCGCTGCCGCTCTTTCCCGATGCTGCGATGAATCCAACCGTGCGCGCGATCATCGTCACGCTTGCAGTCATTGGAATCATCTACGGCGCATTGGTCGCAATGGTTCAGCCCGACTTCAAGAAGCTCGTTGCATACTCGTCGGTCAGTCACCTCGGGTTCGTGATGCTCGGCATTTTTGCGCTCACGCTCCAGAGTGTGCAGGGCGCGCTGATGATCATGATCAATCATGGAATTTCGACTGGCGCGCTCTTTCTTCTGATTGGCATGATCTACGAGAGAAAGCATTCCCGCATGATTGCCAGTTACGGTGGGATAGCGCGCGTAGTGCCCATGTTCGCAGCACTCCTCACGTTCGTATCACTGAGCAGCATCGGACTGCCAGGCACCAACGGCTTCGTGGGTGAGTTTCTTGTGCTAATCGGTTCATTCAAGCAGTTCCCGGTACTTGCCACCATTGCTGCGACAGGCGTTATCTTCGCCGCGGCCTATCTGCTCTGGGCGATTCAGCGGGTCCTGTTCAATCCGCTCGACAAGAAAGAGAACGAGCACATTCCCGACCTTAACTGGCGGGAAATCGGGCTGCTCGTTCCGTTCATCATCGTCATCATCTGGCTGGGTGTGTATCCAGCTCCGGTGCTGCGCAGAATGGAAACTTCGGCACAGATGGTTGTTGACCATGTAACAGCAGGCTCCGCTCCTCGCGTCGTAACGACGGAGGGCACGAAGTGATTTTCGATCTTTCTAATCCATCCGACCTGATGGCTGCGCTCGGGCCCGACCTGCTGCTGATGGGCGGGGCAATGGTTCTTCTTCTCTGGGGTGCATGGAAGAAGGAGAGCGACGCACATCAGCGGGCCGTAGGCAAGGGAGCCTTGCTCCTGTGTGTGGCAGTCATTGGTCTGTGCATCTACTACATGACTCAACGGTTTACCTCCACCCATGGCGTCATAGCGGTGGATGGATTCCGATGGGCTGCTGATATCCTGTTCCTGCTGGCGACGATCGGTACGATTGCTCTCTCGCTCGATTACAACGGACGCGAGGGAATTCACACGCCTGAATCGCACGTTCTCCTTTTGTTCGCGACATCGGGCATGATGATGCTTGCCGCCGCGCGCGATCTGATGATTGTTTTTCTCGGTATCGAGCTGATGTCGATTGCCGTGTACGTGCTTGCAGGATTGAATCGCCGAAGTGAACGGGCCGCGGAAGGCGCACTGAAGTACTTCCTGCTGGGTGCGTTCTCTACCGGTTTCCTTCTATATGGAATAGCGCTCGTCTACGGCGCGACTGGAGCCACAAACCTGAGCGTGATCGGTGCGCGGATTCAGCAGCTGCACCTAATCTCGAGCCCGATGCTGATTATTGGCATTGCGCTCCTGCTAATTGGGTTTGGATTCAAGGTCGCCGCGGCGCCATTCCACATGTGGGCTCCGGATGTGTACGAAGGCGCTCCAACGCCAGTGACAGCGTACATGGCGGCCGCAGTCAAGGCAGCTGCATTCGCAGCATTCCTCCGGATCTGGCTTGAAGCATTCCCTGGGGTCGCTGCGCTCTGGCACGGACCGGTGTGGTGGCTGGCTGTAGCCACGATGGTTGTCGGCAATCTTGTAGCGCTTGCGCAGCGCAACATCAAACGCATGCTGGCTTACTCGAGTATTGCTCACGCGGGATACTTGCTCGTGGCTGTCGTCATAGGAAACGCGGCTGCAACCTCCGCTTTCATGTTCTATCTGCTCGCTTATACGATCGCAACATTCGGTGCGTTCGCCGTCATCGTCGCACTCGGTGAGCGTGGCGAGAATCGCATGGAGATCGACGACTACGCGGGACTTTGGAGCGTGCACCCCTGGATTTCTGCGGCGATGGCGGTTTTCATGCTGGCGCTGCTCGGCTTTCCAATCTTCGGTGGAATGGGATTCTTCGCGAAGTGGTACATACTACAGGAAGCTCTTCGTGCTGATGCTCCGCAGACCATCCTCGCCGTAATTCTCGTTCTTACAAGCGTTATCTCGGCGGGCTACTACCTGTACGTCGTGATGGTGATGTTCATGAAACCCCGTCCGGTCAATGTCGATACGAATACCGTGATTGGAGGATGGACGAAAGGCGTGATCGCGGTAGCGGCAATCCTGATCCTCGCCTTCGGCGTGTACCCGAATCCAATTGTGGAATGGACGCGTGCGAACCGTGCTACGAAGCCTCCCGTCGCTCCCGGTCTGCCCTCCGGTTCACTCGCCGCAACAATACCCGCACCCTGATACCTGAAGCCGATGTCCATCTCTCGAGCAATTTTTCGCGAATACGACATCCGCGGAGTTACAGGTAAAGATCTAACTCCTGAAGTAGCGTACGCGATCGGTCGCGCTTTTGCGGCCTTCATGGCAGAAAGAAAAGTCACAGGCTCACTGGCTGTGGGCCGGGACAACCGGCCGAGCGGAACCGCACTGCACGAAGCACTCTTGCGCGGGCTGCTCGAGTCTGGCATCGATGTCATCGACATCGGTATTGTTCCGACGCCACTGGCGTACTGGGCGCAGCACAATCTCGACGTTGCAGGCGGAATCCAGATAACAGGATCCCACAATCCGCCGGAGTACAATGGATTCAAGCTGGGACTCGGCAAGAATTCCATTTACGGCAAAGATATCCAGCACATGTACGACCTCATCACTGCCGGAAAATTCCCGCAGGGTAAGGGAACCGTTCACAAGCAAGAAGTAATTGACCGGTACATCGACGACGTGGTCGAGCGGATTGGGCCAATAAGCGGAAAGCTCAAGGTCGTTGTGGACTGCGGAAATGGCGCCGGTGCGCTTGTGGCCCCACAGCTGATGAAGCGCCTCGGTGTAAATGCGACCTGCCTCTTTTGCGAGAGCGATGGGACCTTTCCAAATCACCACCCGGATCCCACTGTAGAAGCGAACCTCAAGGACATCATTGCTGCGGTTGCGAAAGAGAAAGCAGATATCGGAATCGCCCTCGATGGAGATGCTGATCGAATCGGCGTCATCGATAATGAAGGCGAGATTATCTGGGGCGACCACATTCTCATTCTGTACGCACGCGATGTTCTGGAGCGCACCGGAAAGGGACAGTCGATCATCTTCGACGTGAAATGTTCGCAGGCTCTCCCAGAAGAAATCACCAAGGCGGGCGGAAAGCCTGTCATGTGGAAGACCGGGCACTCTCTCATTGAAGAGAAGATGCACGAGACTCACGCTCCGATCGCCGGCGAAATGTCCGGACACATGTTCTTCGGTGAAGGCTTCTACGGATTCGATGACGCACTGTATGGAGCCGCGCGCCTGCTGCGCATTGTAGCCAATAGTGGAAAGAGCGTGCACGAGATGCTCGCTGACGTTCCACGCTTTGTGTCAACGCCGGAAATCCGCGTGGACTGCGCGGACGACATCAAGTTCGGAATTGTGGAAGCAGCGACGAAATATTTCCGCGCAAAGCACGATGTGATCGATGTAGATGGCGTTCGAGTATTGTTTGGCGATGGCTGGGGACTGATTCGCGCGTCCAACACTCAGCCCGTCCTGGTAATGCGCTTTGAGGCGCGGACGGCTGAACATCTCGCGCAGATTCGCGCGGAAATGGAAGGCTGGCTGACGGAGCAGGGCATCGCTTTAGGATGACCCGGGGCCGCCGCGTTGCAATCGCGGTTGGACTCCTTGCCGCGGCGCTCATTGCAGGCCGCGTAGCCGCAGTACTGTACGGTCAGTACACCTGGTTCAACTCGCTCGGCGCCGCACCTGTGTGGTTCGAGAGGCTTCGCGACACCACCCTGTTGCGACTGGGTCTTGGAGCATTTGCTGCTTTGTTTGCGTTCCTCAATCTTGCTGCGATCAGGCGCAGTATCGTGTCGCTCGCGCTGCCGCGGAAAATTGGAAACGTCGAAATCGGCGAGGCAGTGCCCAGCAGGTACATGTACCGGGTGGTCGCCGCGCTGTCTGCGACCGTCGGCCTGCTGCTCGCATTCGGCGCACCCAACTGGACTCTGCTTAGTCTTGCGCGGGCCGGACTGAATTTCAGCGAGGCTGATCCCTACTACAACATCGATCTGGGCTTTTACCTGGGGTGGCTGCCGCTCGAGAATGCCCTGTATCTCTGGACCATCGCGCTTGTCTCGACTGTCACAGCACTTGTTGTTGGATTGTATTCGCTCACGCCCGGACTGCGCTGGTATCGTGGACGACTGCAGGTGTCAGTGTATGCCCGCCGTCACATCACTGTACTCGGCACGCTGGCGCTGCTGCTGCTTGCGTGGAGTTACCGACTCGACGCCTACGCCCTCCTAATTCGTGGGAGCGGACCTCAAGGGGCGTTCTCGTATGTAGATCATCGCTGGCTCGCTCCGACTTACCTGTTCCTCGCGATCGGAACAACTGCGGCTGCGGCGTTGATTCTGCTGGCCGGCTGGAGCGGACAGGTCAAGACAAGTTTTCTCGCAGTTACGGCAGTCCTGGTGATCTCCGTGTCGGGCCTCAAGGTTCTGCCTTTTCTCCTGAGACAGACGGCACCGGCCGCACTGCAGCGCCTCCGCAATGTCCCATACCTGCAGACTCGCGATGCATTCACGCGGCGTGCGTACGGGATAGAGGGCCGAGTCGTTCCGCCGGAGGAAATTGCGCCGCCGAAGATCAGCACCGACTCGGTCGTCTCGAATGCAATCGCAGCGCGGTACGATGGGTCTCTCATTTATCCTGGCGCGACTGGAGCAGTAATCGTCGGAGATTCGCTCGATCTCATCGCCGCGCCCGGACTGCCGCGAGGGATCAGACGTCTGGCCCACGCGTGGAGCCAGCAGGACATGTCGCTCGTGTCGGGCGATCTTCCGCGAAACGCAAAGCTCGTCGGGACGCGGGATGTAAGGGCGAGAGTAAGCGCGCTCGCACCCGTATTCGCGCAGGGGAGTTATGCTGCTCCCCTGTTCAGGGGCGACACACTTTACTGGGCAATCGAGCTGTACTCCGCGTCAAACTATTATCCGCTCAGCGCCCATTATAGAATTGCCGGAGCAGAACGCTCCTATTTTAGGCACGCTGCTACAGCCGTAGTGCATTCAGTGACTGGCAAGACAACACTCTTTCCTTCCGACATGCTTGATCCGGTCGCTAAGGCGTGGATCTCCCGGTATCCGGGGCTGTTCGCGTCTGGAGGAGCCAGCTGGCAGAGCGAATTGACTCCTGTTCCCCCATCTGTGACCGGGGATGCAGTTATCCCCCAGATGCCCTCGACCGACTCAACATTCAGAGCACGCACAGCCACACTGTACAACCGTATGCGGGCCGCGCTGACTGCCGGCGATCTAGCAACATTTGGTGCCACCTTTGACACTCTTGGAATGCTCGTCTCGCAGCCCCGCAAGTAACACGGCGATGGTGCCGCTCGGGTACCTGCCTGTTTACATTGAGGTCTTCAACACAACCGTTTTGCCACTGGAGTGGCTGTGAATATTCACGAATATCAGGCGAAGGAAATTTTCCGCAGGCAAGGGATTCCAATTCCTCCCGGCGAAGTCGCGACAACTGCTGCTGAAGCGGAGAAGATCGCCGCAAAGTTTGGCGGCACTGTTGTCGTAAAGGCGCAGGTCCATGCAGGCGGCCGCGGAAAAGCTGGAGGCGTAAAGCTCGCCAAGACTCCCGCCGAGGCACGCGAAGTCGCTGAGAAAATTCTCAAGCTGACGATCAAGGACCTGCCGGTCGAAAAAGTGCTCGTCACTCCGGCAGCCGACATCGTTACCGAAGCCTACGTCGGAATAATCGTGGACCGCTCGTCAAAGAAAGCTGTCTTCATGGTCAGT
>JANLYJ010000011.1:0-4124 GCA_031365555.1 Gemmatimonadaceae bacterium
TTTCCAGATCCCGTGGGGCCGGTCACCAGGACCAAGCCTTCGCGTACCTCGAGCAACCGCTGAAGCGCTGCCGCTTCCCGCCCGCCAAGTCCGAGTGAATCGAGTGACTGACGTGACTTGCGCGGATCCAGGATTCGAATGACGACCTTCTCACCGTGGGCGGCGGGCAGGGTTGAGATACGCAGGTCAACGACTTCACTTCCCACTTGAACACGGGCGCGGCCGCCCTGAGGCCGCAGCCGGTCCGCAATATCGAGCTGACCCATGATCTTGATGCGCGACACGAGAGGAACTCCCACCGCGCGAGGCAGCACCATGGATTCCTTGAGAATGCCGTCCACTCTGTAGCGAACCGAGATGCCTCCCTCTCCATGCTCCAGATGAATATCGCTGGCACCACTCGTTACTCCCTCGCGAAGAATGTGATCGACGAGGTTCACGACCGGCCGCTCAATTCCAGCGTCCGAGTCAGTCACTTCCTGCGAGTCGATATCGCGTCCCTGATCAGGCCCGTGGCTTTCCATCACAAGCTCGGCGACCCGCTGCGCGGGACTGTACAGCTGATCGATTTTGTCTGCAATTCTGCGGGGTGACGCCACAGTCATCCGGATTCGGCGGCCGGTCGCGAAAGCCAGTGTTCGCTCGCAGTCGAAGTCGAATGGATTTGCGGTGGCAATCTCCACATCCATTTCGGTAACAGACAGTGGAACGACACAGAACTTGCGCGCCAGGCGCTCGGGGAAAATTTTTGTTGCCTGTGGGGATACGAAGAGCGCCCGGGCGAGCGGAACCTGCGCACGCTCCGCAACAATCCGCGCGATATCGTCGTCGGTCAGGAGATCAGCGTCTGTGGTGGCTTCCCACACCGACCGCCCAACCGCGCTCTCTGCGATCCTGTTGATGTCCTTTTCAGCCAGGCGACTGCCGAGAAGCGCCAGGAGCCATTTGTCGCGAACGATTGAGTTTGGCACCCCTAATACCTGCACACCAGCAGCCGTGCGACGTCATCGATGCTGAAAAACCGGAATCACTTTAGCTCTAGAGGATGCCCCAAAGGTCGCGGGTAACGTCTATCGAAAAAGTCCAGCGTCCATCGCGCAATCCGCGAGCGACGTCCAGGCGAACGAGCTCGAACATTGGGAGCAGCCCAACGCCTATAGACGGATACCAGCCCGGCTTGTTCGATGCGCCACCCGATCGAACGGGTGCATTGGTGCCACTGACTCCTGCGAGATTCAGGTACGGAGCCAGCGCCGCAGTTGAAGGTGTGCGACCGTATCGTCCCAGTGTCACAGTTGGAAACGGTACTGGAAACCGCCACTCGGTTCGGCCGCTGAATGCGGACTTCCCTGACAGGGTATGGAAGTCGTAACCCGGTGCCGTGACGGGCCCGCCCAGAAAAAAGAGATGCTGAGGCGGCACACTGGAGCTGCTCTGCACAGTCCCCCCCGAAGTCTGGAAAACAAGTCTGTTGTTCCCAAAAGGCTTTTCCATCTGGGCAGAAAACGAAAAGCGCCCAAGTGATGACTTGGTTGTTGAACAGCACTCGTTCGCCTTCCATGATATGAGCTCTCCGGCCGCCCGACCGCGGATTTCAAAGCCGAATGGTCCGACACGATTCGGGCGCTCGAGAACTAGTGCGGCCCGGGTTTCATCCAGGTGTTCGGCAGGTATTGTCGGCTCGAACGAGCCCGACGCGGGGCGCGCATGAACATCGAGAGGCTTTTGTTGCTCGACGGCAAACTCGAGCGAAGGAATCGTTCCATGAACCATCGGTGCACGTATCCGAAGCAACGCACCGCGTGCATCGAATTGATCGGTGTAGTCGCTGCCAAATTCCTGGGCGGCAATTGAATTGACTACGCGCGACCGTTCGGGCTCATCGGACACATCTTTATACATCCGAAACAGGTTCAAGCCTATTGATGCGCCGCTGGCGCGCTCGAGGGTCAGCCCGACACTTCCTTTCAGCTCACGGTCACTGAACCCGTAGGAGGCGCGAATCGGGAGCGATACTCCCCCGCCCAGCCGCGACAGCAAACCGCCGCCAATGGCCAGTCCTTCGACTCTGTTGAAATGAATGAAATCGGACACACTTCGCCCGGCGAGCCCCGTGCGCTTCGTTCGCGCGAGTGCCTGTTCACGAACAAGTGCGCGCGCTTCGTCCTGAACCTTTCGCACATCTTCATCTGATACAGCGCGCACATCTGCCGGGAGCGAGTCCAGGATGTTTCCCGTAAACGCGGACTTGTTTGTGTACGCCGATCCCGGGATGACGATTTCCTGCCCATTGAAGAACGTCCGGTCAATCCCCTTGTTCACCACATAGCAGCATATCTCCCAACGGCCGCGAATGATCCCGCGCGCGGGGAAATCCAGCCATGTACCCGAACGCCGAATTTCAATTTCCTGGCGGCGAGGGAGCCAGAATCTTCCCTCGAACAGTCCGTTCTCGAGAACTACCGACACATCGTCCAGCTCCTTGTCTTTCAGCGCAGCACGCGTGAAACTGAACGCCATTCGCACCACGTCGTGACTTTCGACATCTATGAAGACGGCACCGACCGCACGCGGAAGCGAAGGATTCCGCGGACGCACCCGCACTTCATAGACGTTGAGCGTCCGTGGGCCAAGGCGAATCTGAAGTGAATCTCTGATGGAGAAGTCGTACTCCTCCAGACCCAAAGCGGACAGCGGATGCGGAACATCCTGCACTTCATCGCCGTCCCCCAATCTTATGATGTTTGGAAAGTTGTTCTGGATGATCCCGAGGTGATCGCGGTGATACTGGATGTCCGTCGGCATCAGGAGCGTATCCCGCCTGGCGAAAATGCGCTGCTTACTGAGATTCGGCGCCTTCCAGAAAATCTCGAGCGCGAGCTGGTCAGCCCGGACGATTTTTGGAGGATCGGTAAAGCCTTCACCCAGCTGGGCGAGGAAGGTCAGGTACCCCTTGGCCGACGCTGAATAGTCAACCAATCCGGTGTCGGCGAGCTGGAGCGCGCGACGCGACGTGGCGTCCTCTGCGAGCTTCCGGCTCCGCTCGTCATTCCACCCCTGCGCCTTGCTGGCGACCGGGGCCACAAGCGCGCACAGAAAAAAGATTCTCAGAACAGTGGTTTGGCCAAGCTGCATATGCCCAAATTACCACATGAACAGTTTTGGCATAAAGTGAGTTTCGACGAATTTCGGACACGGGCGGCAAAGGGTGGCCTGGTCCCGGTGTCGCGCGAGGTACTGCTCGACGTTGACACGCCGATCTCTGCCTTCGTCAAACTCCGGCGCGAGCCCTTCGCATTCCTTCTCGAGTCCGCCCCCGCGGGCAGTGAGACATGGTCCCGCTACACGTTCCTCGGTACTGATCCGGTCGCCGCCTGGCGCTTGCGGGGGCGCGTAGTCGAGGATTGGAATGCAGTGGAAGGGTGGCACGCAGCGCGTACTCCGGAAAATCCATTCGCCGAGCTGGAGATGAAGCTTCGCGAGCTGAACCCCGTGGACGCGCCTGAGCTTGGAGTTTTCTGGAATGGGGCGGTGGGTTACATCGGATACGAAGCAGTGTCCCATATGGAAGCCATCACACCCGCGTACAAGAGCACGCTTCCCGATGCCCTGTTCATGATCACCCGCACAGTCGTAGTGCTCGACCATCTTCGCTCGCAGGCGCGAATCATTGTTGGCGTATCCACCGAATCCGGGTCGAACGAAGATGAACTGCGTCGCCTCTACCTGCAGGCTGAGAGCGAAATCGATTTGATTCTTGGGCGACTGCGGAGTGCGGGAAGCTCTTCAGCACTCACACTCGATGCGGCAGCGGAACCCGCTGCTGCGCAATCGAGCATGACGCGCGAAGAGTACATGCGCGCAGTAGAGACCATCAAGGAATACATCAGGGCGGGAGACTGTTTTCAGGTTCTGCTTTCCAGGCAGTTCCTGCTGCCGCACGATTTTGACGGCACTGACCTGTACCGTGCCCTAAGAGCAATCAATCCGTCGCCCTACTTGTTTCATCTGTTGCTGGACGGCATCGAGTTGGTTGGATGTTCACCGGTGCTGCTCGTCCGAATGACCTAAACCGACGTGATTGTACGTCAAATTGCGGTAACACGCCCCGGCGGTGCAAACGC
>JANLYJ010000012.1:0-5090 GCA_031365555.1 Gemmatimonadaceae bacterium
CAGGAAACATCTCCCCGATATCGCCCGCTGCAATCGCACCGAGGATTGCATCGGTGATGGCGTGGGCTATTGCGTCGCCATCGGAATGTCCTGCAAGGCCGACATCAGATGGTATCGAGACGCCGCCGAGCACAAGTGGAACGCCGGCGGCGAAGCGATGCGAGTCGTACCCTATTCCGGTGCGTGGAGCGTTAGGCCGCATATGCCGCTGGACGGATTATCGAATAATCCTGCCGGCGGCGCGCGACCTTGAATCCAGCGTCGAGAATGTGCCGCTCCATTTCCTCGGTGGTGGTGCTGTGCGTAGTGTTTGCCGCAGACACCACATTCTCCTCGATCATGAGCGAGCCGAAATCATTGCAGCCAAAGCGGAGCGCGATCTGCCCGATCTTCATTCCCATTGTCACCCAGCTCGCCTGCAAGTTGGGAACGTTGTCCAGAACGATCCGCGAAATTGCAACTGTCCGGAGGTACTCCGCCGCGCCCGTCTTGGGCATGTGCGAGAGCTCCGGGGTGTTCTCAGGCTGCAGCGGCCAGGTGATGAACGCCGTAAATCCATTGGTTCGTGCCTGAACTTCCCTCACCCGCTCGAGATGCTCGATTCGCTCAGCCAGTGTCTCGCCGATTCCGTACATCATTGTCACTGAAGTCTTCATCCCTTCCTGGTGGGCGAGCTCCATGATCTCGAGCCAACGATCTGCTCCAGCCTTCTTTGGAGCAACGATGTCGCGAACTCGCTGGACGAGAATCTCGCCGCCGCCACCCGGAATTGAATCCAACCCGGCTTTTTTCAGCTCCCGAATCACCTCAACTGCATCCATGCGAAAGAGCTTCGCAAAGAAATCCACTTCACTCGGGCTGAATCCGTGAATGTGAATTGGATGATTGCGCTTGATGTATTGAAGCAGGTCGAGATACCACTGAAACGGGATGTAGGGATTGTGACCCCCCTGAATCAGGATTTGCACACCGCCCAGCTCTTTCGCTTCGTCGATCTTGGCGCCGATCTGCTCGAAGGAAAGGGTGTATCCCTCGTTGTGCTTGGGACGGCGATAAAAGGCACAGAATCCACAGTCAGCAACACACACGTTTGTGTAGTTGATGTTGCGGTCGATGATATATGTCACGACGCCGTCGGGGTGCAGGCGCTGACGTACCTTGTCAGCTTCTGCTCCAAGCTCGAGGAGCGGCGCGTTCGTGTAAAAATCCAGAAGGTCTTTTGCGATCATGCGGCCGGTAGGAAGGCGAGACGTCCATCAGGAACCTGTCCTCTCGCTACAAGACGCCGGAAGAACTCTGTAAGGCCGGCGAGGTGCGGATAGGAAAGTCCGTAATCCAGATTATCAAGGTAACGCGTGCACACGTCGAGACTGACACCCGTAGCACTAGCGGCCTGGTTCGCCAGCTCCGGCAGATGCCGGAGTCCCCAGTTACGCGACTCGATCAATGAAGCATGCACACCCAGGGCGGCATCTACGACGATATTGCGTTGCGCCACCCATACGGCGAACACGAATGGAAGATCTGTCCAGGCCTTCCACTCTTCGCCGAGGTCATATGCATACTCATAGGCGCGCTCACTCTTGCTGCCGAGCAGCAGCGCGGCGTCGCCGATAACAAGTCGTGCATCGTGCTCTTCCTCGCCAAAGCGCGCGATATCCGTAATTTCCGCATCGCTTGGCACGAATTCCGGCTTCACCTTCCAGCGCTCGGCGAACAGCAACTCGAGCAACGCCACGCTGGTCATCGAGCTCCTGCTGACGAGAACCTTGCGCCCCGCGAGATCCTTTACCGCGACTTTGGAAAAGAGCATCACGCTGTTAACTGGTCCGTCGCAGGAGATGGCGAGATCGGGAAGCAGCAGGTATCTGTTCGAATCACGCGCGTATTCAACGGCAGAAACGACGCTGATGTCGAGCGAGCCATCGGCCATCATTCGATTCAGCTTTGTGGGTACGCCATCGACCAGCTGTGCGTTGAACGGAATCCTGCCGCGATCTATGCCACCGTAAACCGGATAGCAATTCACATAAGGGATGCGGCCGACGCGCATTACGCTGCTACCGCTTCCTTCGCATCGAAGGTACGGAGCGTGTTGTAGAACGAATCCCGCTCGGCGGGTATTCTGCCCGCACCGCGAATAAGGATGAGAATCTCTTCCAGCGACATTCCCTGCGCTGTATGTGCTCCCGCCTCGTGATAGATCTTTTCGCGCAGAACATTGCCTTCGATGTCGTTGACGCCGAAAGCCAGTGCCGTCTGCGAAAGGAAAGGCGTCACCATGATCCAGTGCGTCTTGATGTGCTGAATATTGTCCAGGTAGAGACGCGCGACAGCGAGATTGCGCAGATCGTCGAATCCAGTGGTTGCAGTGCCTTCGCGCCCCAGCTGCTCACCGAGCTCGTTGTTGTCAGGGTGGAAAGCAAGCGGGATGTAAGCCAGAAATCCGCCGGTTTCATCCTGGAGGTCGCGCAGCATCGTAAGGTGCTCGACCCTGTCTTCCAGTGTTTCAATGTGTCCGTAAAGCATCGTGCAATTGGTGCGGATGCCAAGGCGATGGGCGGTGCGGTGAACGTTTATCCATTCGCTGCCTGCAAGCTTTTTTTCGGCGATGCTCATCCTTACGCCACGGCCGAACACTTCCGCGCCACCGCCTGGAAGCGTATCCAGTCCCGCCTCGCGCAGGGCGATCAGCACTTCTTCCACCGACTTCTTTTCAATCCGCGAAATGTGCGCGATTTCTACGGCAGTAAGAGCCTTGATGTGAACCTGCGGGTGCCGCTCCTTCAGTCCGCGGAACATGTCGCAGTAGTACTGGAGACCTGCTTTCATGTCGAGGCCGCCGACGATGTGGAACTCTTTCGTCAGCCCTCTACCAATGTCGGCCGCTTCATCGAACACTTGATCGAGCGTGTAATGGTATGCGCCTTCTTCCTTGGGAAGACGCGCGAATGAACAGAATACACAGGTAGTCCGCAGGTAGCAGACGTTGGTTGGGTTGATGTGCTGGTTGGCAGCAAACGTGACAACATCGCCATTCTTCGCGCGATTGACTGCTGCAGCGAGGTGACCGACGCCGAGTATGTCGGGAGAGTTGAAGAGCGTGAGGCAATCGTCGGCGCTGAGGCGAATGGACTGAGCGACCTTGGTCGCTATGCTCTGCAGTGCCGGATCGGTAATTCTGGACTGGTCGACGACGACCGTCATATGGCCTTTAGTTGACGAACTTGCGAACAGCGAGCGTCGTGTTGTGCCCGCCGAAACCGAAACTGTTGCTGAGTACCGCGTTCACTTCCCGCTTTACCGACTTGTTCGGGGTGTAGTTCAAGGTGCAATCGGGATCAGGCGTCGCGTAGTTGATCGTGGGTGGGATGATTCCCTCCTGTACAACAAGCGCGCTGATAAGACACTCAATTGCACCAGCGGCGCCAAGCATGTGCCCGGTCGCAGACTTCGTGGAGCTGACATTCAGCTGATCGGCCGCATCGCCAAACACTGCGCGAATAGCGCGTGATTCATTGAGGTCGTTGGCCGGCGTCGAGGTACCATGAGCGTTGATGTACTGGACGTCCGCAGGCGCGAGGCCCGCGTCCTTCAGAGCGCGCTTCATGGCGCGCTGGGCGCCTTCGCCATCGGGTGCGGGGGCCGTGAGATGATAGGCATCGCCCGTTGCGCCGTAGCCAACGATTTCGGCGTAGATGTGTGCTCCGCGATCCAGAGCGTGCTGCAGCTCCTCGAGTATCACGACAGCCGCACCCTCGCCCATCACGAATCCGTCCCGCGTAGCGTCGAATGGACGTGAAGCGGTCTCGGGCGATTCATTCCGCTCGGATAGTGCCTTCATGTTTGCGAAGCCACCGATTGCCATTGGAGTGACAGTTGCTTCGGCGCCACCGCTGATCATGACGTCCGCGTCACCATACTGAATGGTCCTGAACGCGTCGCCGATCGCGTGTGCGCTCGTGGCGCATGCCGAGACAGTCGCGTAATTCGGACCTTTTGCGTTGAACTGCATGGACACGATCCCCGCCGCGATGTCCGCTATGAACATGGGGATGAAAAAGGGCGAGATCTTGCTTGGCCCACGCTCGCGATAAACGTCGTGCTGTTCCTCGAAGCTCTTGAGTCCACCGATACCGCTGCCGAGGATGACGCCGATGCGGTCAGGATCCTGGACGGGGGTGTCAATGAGCTTTGCATCGTGCATCGCCTGGTATGCAGCCGCGACTGCATACTGGGTGTAGTGGTCGGCGCGCTTGGCTTCCTTTCGGTCCATGAATGTGAGCGGATCGAACCCCTTTACTTCCGCAGCAAAACGGACGGGGAAATTTGTCGCGTCGAACTTTGTAATCGGCGCAGTTCCGGAGCGGCCTTCCTTGAGGGCACTCCATGTCGTCGCCACATCATTACCGACTGGCGAAATAACGCCAAGACCGGTGACGACGACTCTACGCTTCATTACGCAGGAACCTTGCTGTTCAGGTATGCAAGTGCATCACCGACAGTGCGGAGCTTTTCTGCTTCTTCGTCCGGAATGTCGATGTTGAACTCTTTCTCGAATTCCATGACGAGCTCTACAATGTCCAGACTGTCAGCGCCGAGATCTTCGATAAAGCTGGCGTCGTTCGTCAGCTTTTCGCGCTCGACTCCAAGCTCCTTCTCGATGATGTCTTTTACCTTGTCCGAATTGTCGGCCATTGTTGCTTTCCTCGGGGTGTGAAGGGTTCTATCCAAATATACCTAACTGAAAATGCCACTGGTAGTTAACCCACGTGGCTACATCACCATTCCGCCATCTACAACGATCACCTGACCTGTGATATAGGACGCGTAGTCCGAAGCCAGAAAAGCGACCGCTCCGGCGACGTCTTTTGCCGACCCCAACCGTTCAAGCGGAATCTGGCTATTCAGCGTTGCGCGGGCCTCGGCCGTCATGGCTGCAGTCATATCTGTTTCGATGAAACCGGGTGCGACATAGCAACCCGCGGCATCGACCACCCGCTCGCCGCGTCCGGCAGTCAGGTTCGCGCCGATCTCGACGATCCGGCCATGCGCCACCCGCACATCGGCATCATAGGCCGGCGCCCCGG
>JANLYJ010000017.1:0-2037 GCA_031365555.1 Gemmatimonadaceae bacterium
CACGGCTGCGCCCTGAGATTCATCTGGTTGTCTCGGGGACTATGGTTTCACCGCGCTCCAGCATCTTCACCAGCTCAGCGATTTTCCTGGCACGCCCTGCGGGTGTCTTCATGTTGTTGGTGCGAAACACGAGCGCGAACAGGTTCTGACGTCCCAGTGTGCGAAACTTCTTGAGAGCACGCGGGTTTGCATTGATCGCCTTCCGAAGGTCAGCTGGAACGCTCTCGACGGTAGTACTCCGAATCGGTGCATACGCAGCATCCCAGCGCCCGTCGGCCTTCGCAGCATCGATCTGCTTCTGTCCGTGCTCAGTCATTCGGCCTGCTGCAGTGAGACGCGCTACGTGACCCTGATTCACCTGACTCCAGATGCTTTTCGCTTTGCGCGGAGTAAATCGCTGCAGGAATGATTTTTCGTCGAACGACTTCTTCAGCCCGTCTATCCAGCCCCAGCAAAGCGCGATGTCCAACGCCTCTGCGTAGGTAACGGTCTTAAGACCGGAGTCCTTCTTGTGGATTTTGAGCCAGAGCTCGGTTTCCTTCGAATGATTTTTGCTCAGCCATTTCTCGAACGCGAAAGCGGACGAAAAACTTCTTGTTGTCTTGGGGTCAGGTATCACGCCGCGCAGGCTTAAAGTTTTTCCCGCTGCCTTTAGCGCGGAACAGAAGACCGACACCGACGATAAAAGTGATCGCCCCATAAATCGCCCACTTCGTCTGGCCGGTCATGAAACTACCCGGAAGCACATTGATTCCCTGCAGGATCCAGGTTCCGCCCATCAAGACACAGATAATTCCAACCACGATCAGTACGATTCGCATAGTGCACCAGTAAGGCGTTCCGTAAAAAGTAACCTCAAATGCAAAGGCCCCGCATCGCTGCGAGGCCTTTGCATGGCATTAAATGTTACAGGAGTTAGCTCCTGTTCCCGCCGCTGCCGCCGCCCGAGCTCTGAGAGGATCCCGTGCCGCCCGAACTTTTCGAGCCGGACGAACCATAGTGGCCTGGCTCTTTTTTCGAGCTGTCGGTTTTCCCCTGGTCGGTTCCCGATTGGCCTTTGCCACCGCTGCCGCCTGGCATTCCGTTCTTCTCAGAGTTCTTTCCGGAATTCTTTTCTGCCATGATTTCCTCTATGAAAGTCAGTGCGTTTGAACTATCGGTCGGTAGCGTCAGGTCCCGGGCGTGATGCCGGATTTCCGTCCACCCGATCCTTCATGTCGTCGGCTGCATTCGCTACACGCTCACCTGCATTGCGCAGCGTCGAAGTTCCTCGGCCATATCCTTCCTGCGCGTAGCCGCGCATCTGGTCCCACGAACCGCGACTCGAATCGGCAGACCAGCCCTTCTTCAGGTCACCTTCGACATCGTTGAACGAGCGGTCTTTGTAGTCAGGGTTCTGGCTCGCAACATGGCCCATATAGTAGGCAGGCTTCACGTCGTCATAGCCGCGATCGGCAAGGCGATTGGATGTCTCATAGTGCTTTCTATAGTATGAGTCATCGTCGCTGGTAATCGTGGTGGCTGCTTCCGCTACGGCGCGGCCAGTCCACCATCCACCCATCGCGCCCGCAATTCCGCCGATGATCGTTCCAATCGGTCCTACAGCAGATCCAATCGCTGCGCCGGCGAGTACGCCTGAGATTCCACCAGCAGCTTCACCTACATGATCTGCAACGCCCGGATTGCTGTCGTGCTTTCCAAGTGCGTTGTCCTTGACCTGTTCAGCTTTGGAGTCCGAAAGACCCGGATTATTGTCTCGATTGTCCATGATTTCCTCGGTGTGATGTTCACCGATAGTAAAAGCAATTGCGATACCGGAATTAACTGCTGAGTTAAAGAAAAAAGGCCCCGCAAAACGCGAGGCCTTTGACTCAGCAGTTCGAACTCCTTACGCCTTCGCGATCATTCTCGATTTCAAAGTCGCAAGCCGCTTTCTCACTGATCCGTCCATTACCGTGTCTCCGTAACGAACGATCACTCCGCCCATGATCCGCGGATCAACTGAAAGATGCGCAACGACTTCCTTCCCAAGCGCCT
>JANLYJ010000021.1:0-5253 GCA_031365555.1 Gemmatimonadaceae bacterium
CGCGCTTAGTAGGAAGTAGAAACATTCTCCCCGCCTTCTCGCCATAGCGAGCCGCCCTGAGAGTGCAACACCTCGGAGCACCGTTGCAAATCAGACCCAGTACCAGTTTCACTTCGTCGACGCCTGCGTTCACGGCCGACGCCTCGCGCAACAGGATTCTCGAGTCACTTCCCCCGGCGGAACGCGCTGCCATACGGGCCGTCGGAAAAGCGATCGAGTTCAAGAAAGGCCAAAGGGTATTCGCTGCACACGAGCGATTCACGCATGTCTACTTTCCCGAGACCTGCGCCTTTTCACTGGTCACCGACCTGAGAGACGGGAATTCAGTCGAGTCGGGAACTGTGGGCTCGGAAGGATTCATGGGTTTGCCGGTGCTGTATGGATCGGACTCATGGGCACAGCGAACGATTGTGCAGGTTCCAGGTCGCGCATTTGAAGTCGAGTCAAAAAAGTTCATGGAGATTCTGCCCACGCTCCCCGTTCTAAGTGCGATGCTGAACCGGTTCTCACTTGCATACATTGCGCAGATTTCGCAGACGGCCGCATGCAACAGCCAGCATTCGATCATGCAGCGCTGTGCGCGCTGGATTCTCCTGACGCACGACCGTGTTGGTGCCCGCGAGATTCAGCTCACCCAGGAATTTCTTGCGTACATGCTTGGTGTTCGCCGGCCGAGCGTGACGGTGGCGCAGGCGCAGCTCAAGAAGTCAGGGCTTATCAGCTACACCCGCGGCAAGATGCAGATCATGAATCGCAAGGGACTCGAAGCCATGTCCTGCGAATGTCATGAAACCCTGCGCCGGGAGTTCAGCATGCTCGACCGAGCTGCGGTAGCGTAAGCCTCAGGAAGGGGGTGACCTATCCCTTTTCGGTTTGAAGAAACACATTTCCACCGGATAACTACATGGGGACCCCGTGAACGCTATTCGCTCGACACTCTCAGCTGTTCTGCTTTGCGCGGCTGTCCTGCCGAGTTTGTCGTGCACTGACTCAACAACGCCTATTTCCGGGGTCATCAACGTCACCGTAGCCACCCTGGGCGCGAGCATCGACCCTGACGGGTATGCGCTGAGTCTGGATGACGGAGTCGCGCAGCCGATCAGTGTCAACGGATCGCTTTCATTTTCCGGCCTCGCCGCGGGCAATCATACAGTACGCCTGGGGGGCATCGAGCCAAACTGTACGGTCAGCGGCTCGAGCACGCGCACTGTAGCAATATCCGAAAGCGGGAATGGATCGCACGTTGCCATCCAGTTTTCCGTCCAGTGCACGGCCAAACCGGGCAGCATCCGGATCACGAGCGCAACCTCGGGCGTTGAACTGGATCCTGACGGTTATTCAGTCAGGTTTTTTGCGTTGGCCGGAGTCACACCACCGTCAACAATTCAGCTTCCCCTGAATGGGACTGTCGACTTAACGGGGCTCAAGGCCGGCAACTATGCCATAACTCTATTTGGCGTAGCGGAAAACTGCGTGGTAGATGGTTTTACCGAACGAACAGTGTCCGTCGCCGTCGGGTCCAGCATGGAGGTTCCCTTTGTCATTCGCTGCGTTCAATCCGGCGGGTTGGCGGTGAAAACTGTGACCACCGGAGTTGACCTCCCCACCACTGCATTTTTTGTGGAGCTGCAACTGCAGGGCGGCGGCAACTTGGACGTGGGAGTTCCAGCGAACGCGAATGGAACGGTCACATTCCCGAAGCTGTTGCCGGGAAGCTACCTGATGACAGTCCATGAAATAGCGGCCAATTGCGATCCTACGCTGGCTAATCCGCGATTGGTAACAGTGGTTGCCGGCAGCATTTCGCCAATCCAGGTTGACGTTAAGTGCGAGGTTCCTCGCAGGATTGCATTTGTTTTCAATGAAGCACTGCGGGCGGATATTGTCATCGTCAATTCCAATAGAACCGACGCCGTTCAACTCACCACTAATATTGCTGCGGACACGGATCCAGCCTGGTCGCCTGACGGAAAGAAGATCGCTTTTACAAGCCAGCGTGACGGGAACTCCGAGATATACGTCATGAACGCGGATGGTTCGAACCAGACACGTATTACGACTGTTGCGTCCATCGACAATCGGCCTGCCTGGTCGCCCAACGGTGCAAAAATCGCCTTCGTTAGCGAGCGGGACGGGAATCGCGAGATTTACGTCATGAATTCCGACGGCACCAACGCCACCCGGCTTACAACAGACGGGGCAATTGATGGTGATCCAGACTGGTCGCCGGATGGTACCAGAATAGCCTTCAGAAGTGACCGCGACGGAGCCAGTGGAATTTTCGTAATGAACGCGGACGGTACCGGAGTTCGTCGACTTACGTCGAACTCGAGACCGGAACGTCAGCCTGCCTGGTCACCCGACGGAACGAGGATCGCCTTCTCGCGCGGCGTGAGTGCCAATACCCGCGACATCTACGTCATGAAATCCGACGGAACAGGGGTGACGCAGCTGACGCCCGGCTTCGAAGACGCAGCGGATCCATCCTGGTCGCCCGACGGCCGCAAAATCGCCTTCGGCGAGATTTCCTACTACTACGGCCCTGAGTTTTACGTTATCAGCGTCACGGGTGTACTCTATTCGGCTGTGACACCACTCAGTCCTGCGTCGAATCCGGCCTGGCGTCCATAGGATAAGAGTTGCGCAGGACCGGTTTCATCGTAGCGGCAGCGCTGACTGCGGCGTGCGGCAGAGAGGTGGCAGCACCGTCAACTTCCGATACGCCGACCATGGGAATTCCGAGAGTCGCGGGAATTTCTGGCAACGCCCTCGGTGCACTCCTGTCTGTGAGCGTGGGTAACGCTGACAGCGTTGCCGTGCGCTTCCATCTCGCGGAAAGTTCGTCCGCAACTGACAGCGTTACCGCGGCAGTTCGACCGGTTGGAGACTCCGTCGCCGTACCGGTACTGGGACTGCTTCCGGCGCGCCGTTACTCTCTGACGGCGGTAGCGTACGCGCAGAAAGCAGTACTGCTCAGCGCTACAGTGCAATTCACGACGGACACGTTGCCACAGGATCTTCCCAGCTATTCGGCAAGTGGCGTGGACCCGTCGCCCGGTTATGTTGTTTTCGCCGCCGGGATGTACGGGCTCGTGATCGACAACACGGGCCGCGTTGTGTGGTACCGCCGCTTTGCGAATGGCCCGGGGCTCAACTTCATGGCACAACCCACTGGTAACTATGTTGCGCGCCCGACCCCGCCTAATACAAAGGACATTGCGTCCTGGGTCGAAGTCGATCCAACCGGCAAGGTTTCGCGCACTTTTGGATGTGCCCTCGGACTACAGCCGCGGTTTCACGATCTGATAAGCGAGATGAATGGCAGCTACTGGATCATGTGCGACGACACAAGAACGATGGATCTCACTTCCAATGGTGGCGCTGCAAACGCACTGGTTATGGGAACTGTGATCCAGCATGTAAGCCCGGCTGGCGCACTACTGTTTCAATGGAGTCCCTTCGATCACTTTGCGATTACCGATCTCGACTCCGTCGATCGTGCGGGCCCGAATGTAAACTGGACCCACGGCAACTCGATCGATCTCGACGCCGACGGTAACCTGCTTGTGTCTTTCCGCAGTCTCGGCGAGCTCACAAAAATTAATTCGGTGACTGGCTCTGTGGTCTGGCGAATGGGTGGACGACGGAATCAGTTCACCTTTCTCGAGTCACCTGCACCCGCGTTCCTGCGGCAACATGGAATGCGATTGGTTTCGCCGGGAGTTCTGATTCTGCTGGACAATGTTGGCGACCCCAACGACTCCAGGGCGGAACGTTACGCTGTAGATGAGCAAGCTCGCATCGTGCGCCTGACCCAGTCATACGGATCGTCGCCTGCGGTGGTGACGCAGATCGGTGGGAGCGTCCAGGCTCTCCCCGGCGGACGAACGCTGGTGAGCTTTGGGACGACTGGGCGGGTAGAGGAGTTTGATGCGACGGGGAAGGTTGTGTGGCGAATAAATGGCGACGCAGGATATGTATTCCGTGCCCAGCGAATCCGTTCTCTCTACACGCCCGGAGTCGCTACTCCCCGGTGACCCTCCGGTTGCATTAACACAGGTTCTCAGGAAGATGCATTATCTATAGTAGTAAGCACTCCTCAGGTAACACGCTAACTCTATACTCCTCAAGTAGTTATCGGCCAATCCAACATTCAGCCTTTTCATCCGTCAATGGCTTGTGAAAAAAGTCACAAGCCTTAAATTTCAGGGTAAGAGTGAAGGATTTGGAACGAGTCAAGGAGACTGCCTGATGGCGGATTTCGAGGTTGGAAACAAGAAATCTGGAAGCTTGTCGGGCGGTGACTTTGCGGGAATTGGGATACAGTTTGCGGTCGTCATGCTCGGCGGTCTCTTCCTCGGTCAGTGGCTCGACCGGAAGTTTGAAACAGCCCCGGTGCTGACCATCGTTTGTCTCTTCCTCGGCGCTGGCGCGGCTTTCTACTCGATGTACCGCAAGCTCATGGCAGCAAATGCAGCTGAAGACGCAGCAAGGAAAAAGAAGTGAAAGCGGGAGCGCTGTATGCAGTGATCACGCTCGCGCTGATTGGAATCCTGGGATGGTTGTTCACGCTCGGGTTCAAGACTCCGCAGGAACGTCATGCAATTCTGGTAAGTGGCGTGATTGCCTTTGTCATTCAGATGATCTCGTTTGCAATCGCAAAACAGATCGGCAGGGAATCGATTTTTCTGGGGTGGGGGATTGGGGCACTGCTCCGGCTTTTCACTCTCGCAGTTTATGCAATGCTCGTAGTAAAAGCGCTGGGTCTCCCGGCAAATGCAGCTCTGATAAGCATGGCGGCTTTTTTCTTCGTCGCAATCGTGGTCGAACCCTTGTTGCTAGCTAAATGAAAGTACCGTCGCAGGACATAATCACTCCGCACATCACGGACTCGCATCATCTCGAGTATCCGTGCTTCAAGGCCGGCTTCGCCTGTGAGCTGGATCTCCCGCGCTTGGCGCCGGTTCATCTCGGTCCAATCACGCTCGACCTGTCGCCAACAAAGCACGTTGTGATGATGCTCATCGCAGCAACGCTCTGCCTGGTGACTCTCCTCTGGGCCGCAGCGTCGCACAGGAAGCAGCACGCAACCGGCCGTGCGCCGCGCGGAACCGCAAATGGAATGGAAGCGCTGGTTCTCTACCTGCGCAATGAAGTTGTCATCCCGAACGTCGGCCACCATGGCGACAACTTCGTCCCATTCATTCTCACGCTCTTTTTCTTCATTCTCTTCGCTAACCTGCTGGGCCTGAT
>JANLYJ010000037.1:0-3149 GCA_031365555.1 Gemmatimonadaceae bacterium
ACTGCTCCAGCTTGATAAAATCAAAAAATCCGAAAGGTTCGAGAAAGCGAATTCCTGACTTTCCGATGTCCACGCCGAACTGATTTATCTTGGAACGCGTCCGGGGATGAAATGAACAGATAACGGGGAACGCATACTTCCGATTGAGGGTTGCCAGCGCTCCAATCAGCGACTTGAGTTTGTCTTCCCTGTCAACGTTCTCGGCCCTGTGCATGGTCACGAGAAAAAACTTTCCGGGCCTGAGATCCAGCTCCTCGAGAATCGTGCTGGCAGCTATCTCGCCGGCAAATTCATCCATCACCTGCTTGATGGGATTCCCGGTGACGATTATCCGCTCTTCCGGTATGCCTTCAGCCCGAAGATGGCGCGCACTGTTGTGTGTGTAGGGGAGAAGGACCGAGCTGGAATGGTCGATGACCCGGCGGTTCACTTCCTCGGGAACCCTGTCATCGAAACACCGGTTTCCAGCTTCCATGTGATACACGGGAATGCCGAGGCGACGGGCAATGATCGCAGTGAGACCACTATTTGTATCGCCAAGAATGAGCAGACGGTCCGGACGCTCACTCAAAAAGAGGGGCTCGATTCGCTCGAGGATCTGCGCAACCTGCTGACCGAATCCGCTCCCTTTTACACCGAGATGGTGATCAGGCAGCCGGACACGAAGCTCGCGAAAAAACAGTCCGTCCAGGCGGTCGTCGAAGTTCTGACCGGTGTGAACCAGTACAACGTCTGCAACTTCATCCAGCTTTCTCAGCACGACGCTCAACCTGATAATCTCAGGCCTCGTGCCGAGAACTACCATGATTTTCAAGCTACGAGCTCACCGCCAGCAACTGAAACGTCTTCCGGCATCAGGCGACGGGTTTTGAGCATCGTCACCGTCTCCTCGTAGGTCATTACGTGATCGTGCGAGCTGTACTCGCCAGTCAGGCATCCTGTGCCCACGCGATCGCCTGCGATTTCAGGGAGCATCGGAAGAATTGCATACCACTTGCCTGCTTCGACGGCGCGCAGCGCTTCCTCTTCACTGACCATGATCTCGTGAATTTTTTCGCCCGGCCGGATTCCCGTGATAATCTGCTTGATATTTCGCTTGCCGATTAGAGCGGTTGCAACGTCGACCATCTTGGCTGCCGGCGCGCGGGGCACGTATATCTCACCCCTGTTTGCGTGCGAAATCGCGGCAAATACAGTATCAACTGCCTCCTCGAGACTCAGGAGAAAGCGTGTCATATCATGCGTAGTGATCGTCAGCGGGCCACCCATGCGAATCTGTTCCAGGAATAGCGGGATAACCGATCCACGGGATGCGAGAACATTGCCGTAACGAACGCACACGAAGCGGGTGTCCTTGCAGCGCATGTTACCCTGAATGAAAATGCGCTCCTGCATAGCCTTGGTCATGCCCATCGTGTTGACCGGCTTGCACGCCTTGTCAGTCGAAACACCAACTACGGTTGCGACGGGCAAGTCGTGCTCCTGAATCGCGCGTACGATATTCTCGGCACCGTGCACGTTCGTCTTCACGGCTTCGTACGGGAAGTACTCGCACGTCGGCACTTGCTTCATTGCGGCAGCGTTGACTACAACGTCAACATCCCTGAGAACAGAAACGATCTGATGGTAGTCCCGAACATCGCCAATTCTGAATTCGAGACGACGCTCAAAATTGTGGTAGATGATTTCATCAGTCGCGGCGGGCCGCTTTTGGTACTCTACCCGCATGAAATGCTGCTTCGCTTCATCGCGCGAAAAAACAATCACTTTTTCGGGTGTGCCCAGCTCGCCACTCAGTAACCGGCGCACCAGAACCTTGCCAATCGTTCCGGTTCCGCCCGTTACTAGAATTCGCTTGTCCTTTAAAACCTTCATCTGTTCAGATCCTTTCAAAAAGCCTTCATCTATTTTTGTAATTGGTGGGGTCACCAATCAGCTCTTGCAGCATTGAGCCCCAGTCAGGGCTCCGGTACCCGATCGCGCTATGCAGCTTCTCGCCTTTCATGCTTCGATCGCAGAAGAACGATTCATCCCGTTCTATCACCACCGGCAATCCGTAAGCGTCCCTCAGCAGTACCAGCAGGTCGTATTTGGAGATTTTACCGCTAGACACCTGATATAGCCCTTTAAGATACCCGAATTTCCCAACAATTTCACCAACGAACTTTGCCAGATGGTTGGTTGTAACACCTGACCACCAAGCCCTGGTGAACCCCCGGACGGTAGTGTGCGGCCCAAGTAGGAACCAGTCCAGTAGCGAGGCATGGTGCTCCAGCTCCCTTCCGATGATCGACGTTCTCAGCACCACCGCATTCCCGCGAATGAGCTCACCCAGGTGCTTGGACTTTCCGTAAAGGTCTTCGGCGTCTGAGTTGTCGGACTCTGCATAGTCGCCCCGGTTTCCGCTGAATACGCAGTCGGTGCTGAAATGAATTAGCCGGCCGCCCCAGTTGTCAGCCTCGGCCGACAGACGGTGTGGCAGAAGCGAGTTCAGCGTAATACTCACTACTGGGTCTTCGGCAGATGGACGCTGCTTGATGGCCCCGATGCAGTTCACAATCACACCTGGTTTCAGTTCCCGGACGACTCGAAGGACGCTGTCGATGTCCAGTGCATCCACACCCTCCACGATTTTGTCTGACTGGAGGAATTCAAAGCTGTCCCAGCGCTTGTCAGATTTTGACGCGCGCATGGTTCCGTGCACGTCTGCAAAGTCAGCCGAAAGCGTCTGCCACACTTTGTGGCCCAACATTCCTGTGACGCCGAGGACGAGGATTCGAGGCTGTGTCATGGTGTAGGTGAAGGCTCAGGCGCCGGCAAGCTTTTCAGGGCGGCTACGAAAAATTGTCTATTGCTTTCAACGATTGCCGGGTCGCGCGCAATGTTACCAACGTAGGTAACTGCGTTCTCACAGAGGCGCCGGTGGTCATGTTCATCCATGGCAATCACTTTTTCAATCGCTGCGTGGAATAGTTCCGGTTTGTCGAGCGGAATGTCCCAGCCCACCCCGCGTTTTTCCAGCTCGCGCCACGGAGTCTGGTCGCTTATCAGAACGGGACAACCAGCTTCGAGAGCTTCAATAATCGCATGTCCGAAGTTCTCACCGAATGTCGGAAAGAAAAAGAGATCCTTTTTTGCGAGTATCCTAC
>JANLYJ010000040.1:0-2253 GCA_031365555.1 Gemmatimonadaceae bacterium
CACCACTGAACCTGCAGGCCAGTGGAGGCTGCTGCAGAGTGGCGCGCATGCTCTCGTAGATCCTTCACTTTTGGTGACGTTGGAAGCCCACATTGGCGACACGCTGAAGCTTGGGTTTGGACAGTTCGTTATCACGGGAACCTTGAAGGACGTTCCAGGCTCATCGGAGATATCAGAAATTTTTGGCCCGCGTGTTTTCATTCCCGAGCGTTTCGTAGCAGAAACCCGCCTGCTCGTCTTCGGGAGCACGGCGCAGTACCGTTTCCTTGGCAAAGACCCACCGTCCATCAATGCGGATGCGCTTGTCAAGCCGATGCGGACGTCGCTCGCCCAGGTGGGGATGGAGGCGCGAACTGCGGAACAGAGTGAAGCGCAGGCGACGCGAGCAATTCTGCAGCTGCGCAACTTCATCGGTGTCGTAGGACTTGTCGCTCTTCTTCTTGGCGGCATCGGAGTCGCGAGCGGAGTTCGCGCTTTCGTTGCGCGCAAGATCGACACTGTAGCAATCCTGCGCTGCCTTGGCGCATCGAGCGGTCAGGTTCTCACCATCTACGTTGCGCAGGCAGCCGCAATGGGACTGCTGGGAGCTGCAGCGGGTGCTGCACTTGGAGTTGCCGTGCAGTTTGCACTGCCCCGGGTGATGCGCGACTTCCTCCCAGTGGACGTGAGCGTATCACTGGTTCCAACAGCAATCATTGCGGGTATCGCCGTTGGAGGATGGATAGCCCTCATCTTCTCGCTGCGGCCGCTCCTCAGCGTGCGGAATATTTCGCCGCTGCAGACACTGAGGAGAGAGTCGGACGCCGACATTCTGCGCACTCGCTTTCGTGATGTGCCTCGGTTGCTTGTAGATGCTGCGCTTGTGCTGAGCGTGGTGGGAATTGCGATTTCCCGCTCCACCAAGGTCGTGAATGGCCTCGGGATCGCCGCCGCAACCGGTGGTGTGATCCTGATGCTCGTGTTGAGTGCGACCGCGCTGGCCTATCTGGCGAAGAAGTCGCTCAGGAAAGGTTGGCCATATGTGGTACGGCAGGGTGTAGCCAATCTTTACCGGCCCGCGAATCAGACGCGTGCAGTAATTCTCGCGCTGGGCTTCGGCTCATTCCTGGTAACCACTCTATACGTGGTGCAGGCGAACCTGCTGCGTCAGTTTTCGTCCGACGCCGCGGCATCGCGCGCGAATGTCGTCTTCTACGATGTACAGCCCGACCAGGAAGCAGACATACAGAAAGAGGTTCGCGCGGGCGGACACGAGATAGTCCAGACTGCGCCTGTGGTAACAATGAGAATCGCGGCAATCAATGGAACGTCTGTCGCCTCGATGATTGCCGACAGTACACTCAAGCCGCGACGCGAGCGCTGGACACTGCGACGCGAATATCGCTCCACCTTTCGCGATTCGACTGCGGAAGGTGAGAAGATTACAAAGGGAAAATGGTTCGGAGGCAAACAGTCTCCTGACACAGGCGAGGTGTCGCTCGAGAATTCCCTTGCTGCGGATCTCAAGGCGGATATTGGCGACGTGATCACATGGGACGTGCAGGGTGTGATGGTGCCGACTAAGGTGACCAGTTTGCGCGAAGTGATATGGACCCGTTTCGAGCCCAACTTCTTTGCTGTGTTCTCTCCTTCGTCACTCAAGGAAGCGCCGAGACAGTATGTGGTTCTCGCCAACGTCACCGAGCGGAGTGAGGTGACCAGGCTTCAGCGCAAGCTTGTAGGGAAGTATCCGAACATCTCGAGCCTTGATCTCTCACTGATCAAGGAGTCGATCATGAAGGTCGTCAGCAAAGTCGCGATCGCGGTGCGGTTCATGGCGATCTTCAGCCTGGCGATGGGAATTCCCGTTCTCTTCAGCTCGATCGCCGCGACCCGTCGCGACCGTATTCGCGAAGGCGTGCTGCTCAAGACCCTGGGTGCGACGCGCGGCCAGATCATCCGGATCCTCCTCTCCGAGTACATCCTGCTCGGCGTACTTGGCAGCCTGACCGGCCTTGTGCTCGCAATCGGTGGAGGCTGGGCCCTGACGCACTTCGTGTTCGAGAACGACTTCTCACCTGCATGGGGGCCTGCATTCGGCATAGCGGGTCTTATGATGGCACTGACAGTGTCGATCGGGTTGCTCGCTGGACGGGATGTGTTCAGGGAAACCGCGATGTCCGCACTCAGGGAAAACTGATCTTCGTGTCCCGGCTGGAGATAAGAAAAGGCTCCCCGAATTACCGGGAGCCTTTCTTACTTCCGAACTCCTAA
>JANLYJ010000046.1:0-4556 GCA_031365555.1 Gemmatimonadaceae bacterium
GAATTCGCGCGGCGGGAGCGTAGACGCGTTTCCTGTAAGACCGGCAGATCTCGCTCAGCTGATTTCGTTGATCAAGTCAGGCAGCGTCAGTCACTCTGCGGGGAAACGCATTTTTGCCATGATGCTGGAAACCGGAAAGCAGGCGGCGCAGATCGCGGCGGACGAAGGATTGCTTCAGGTGGGTGAGGATGACGCACTCGCCGAGTGGATCGATGAAGTATTTGCAGAGAACCCGGAGGAGGCAGCGCGCTACGCCGGGGGAGAGAAAAAGCTGCAGGGTGTGCTTGTGGGGCTGGTTATGAAGAAGTCGAAGGGGCGCGCCGATCCCAAGCGCGTGAATCAGCTGCTGGCGTCGCGCGCTGGTTCGTAAAGCCGGTGCGGCAGGTTTGCAGCGAAAGAAAGTTTTGATGTAGGCAGGCCGTACTTCCTGAAAGCTTCTTCGACTACATGTTCTTCGCCGCCGCGCCGCAGTGCAGCGCGGCGGATTCTTTTCGCCTCTCGCAGTGCAATTTCTCCTGCGGGATCGAGACTGTATGGCTCGGCGCTGTCGAACCGGTTGAACAGGTCAACGATAAAGTCGAATGAGCGCTCGACGTACCGTTCGACTTCCTCGCCGGTGAGATCCCAGCGGCTCTTTTCGGACACCATGTGGAATACGCGCTGCCACGACTCGGTATCGGCAACGTAGACCATCCCCCTGAAGATCCGTCTGTTGGTCGGCGTGCTGAAAATTGTTGGGCTCAGTATTCTGTTCAGGTGTTCGTCCGAGCGGGCATGGTCGAGCAGGATTACTTCACGCGCGCGGCGGCTGTACTTCTCGCCGATGTGCGTGTCGAACCGGCTCTCCCAGTAACTGTGTCCAAGCGCGGCTGTTGACGATGTGATTGTTAGCTGATGCGGAACGAAATAGTTGTGAGCGACCGAGTCCGCAGCGAGGTGTGCGAGGTAGCCAAGTCCGAACGCGCGCATTGGGTCGTCTTTGGCGCCGTCGTGGATTTCCATCCCGACATTCCACGAGTGGCAGTGTCGTCCGGCAGCGGCGTATTTCTTTGCAATGCTCGTATCGGCGGCTATCGATCCGTACAGGAAGTCGTACGGAAATGCGGACAGCAGTCCGGCGATGTGCGAGGGCAGGAGGGATAGCGACTGTATGATCGCTTCGCCGAGAAAAATGTGCGTACCCGGAGTCCAGGCGAGCGCCGTCGAGGGTGTGAGGGCGATCGCTACAGCGGCAATGACAAGCGCCGCAAGGAACAACGAACCGGGCCGGCCGGTGTAGCTCGGCCCGGTCACGACATCAGACTCCGATGCGCTTGCGCTGACGGCGGACTGCCTTTCGGAGATCGTTGAGCTCGTGTTTGACGACGTCGTTGATTGCGTCGCGTGCAGTATCGACATAGTCGCGAACCTGCTCTGCAATGTCATCCATCGGAATGCGGTCGATCAGCTCTTCACCGCGCTCTGCGGCAATGCGCATTCCCTGTGCTGCACGGGGACCTGCCCAGCGTGCACCGCGAGCTGCGCGATCTCCAGCCCAGCGTGCACCTTCGACTCCGTACTCACCGGCCACGCGGGCGCCTTTACCGGCGGCACGAAGCAGTGGGCGAAGTGGTCTGTTGCCCGAAGGTCCGCGTCTTACCATGAGGGTAACACCTGCTCCGATAGCTACGCCGAGAAGGGCGGCTGTCAGGAGATCAAATTGATTTTCGCGCTCTTCGCTGAAATCAGAATCTTCCTCTGATTTTTGGGCGCGGCTTCTCGTCGTCGTCGGTTTCGATGTAGTCGCCATCTTCCAGATCCTCGTTGTCAAAAACAGTGTTCAGGCCGGTTTTCACGCCACGCAGTGTGGACGCGGTTGTGACAAATGCCGACTCTGCTTCCTCTTGTACAACTTCGAGCAGCGCGTTTAGCTGGTTGATACGCGCTTCGGTCGCATCGACCGCCTGCATGATTCTCTGATTTGCCGCTGCAACAGTCTGGCTCACCTGCTGAACGTCAACACGCACAGAGGTCGTTATGTAATTCACGTTATCCGCAATCGTGCTCGCGTGGCGCATCAGCGGATTCACGTCGTTGTAAACCTTATCCAGCAAATCACTGATCTTCGCATAGCTCTTGCGGAAGTTCCACGCCGCAGGGACAAGGGCGCCGGTAAGTACGATGATCGTAACTGTCATCACGAGGCTGGCGATGCTTGTTACTTTCTCGAACGTCGTCGGGTCTGACTTGACCTGCTTCATGAGGACTGTGTCGCCGACGCTGACGGCAGCCTGCAAGAGCATGGAAGCCTTCACTGTAAGCAACGCAATCATAGGTGGTTCAAGTGCAAGGGTAGGGCCACGTTAAGCGTTCTCATTGAAGTACAAAGACTGACCCCTTGGATATATTTCCGCAACCATTTCAGCCCCGATTTAAATGCCCGCAGTCCAGTATATAGTCGAAGGTGGTGCCAAGCTCCGCGGGTCGATCCGTCCCTCGGGAAACAAGAACGCCGCGCTTCCAATCGTGGCGGCGGCGCTCATTTCCGAGAACCCGGTCCACCTGGAGAACGTACCCCGAATCCGGGACCTTGAGACCCTCGTCGAGCTGATCAGGTCGACGGGTGCTGAAATCGAATGGAGCGGACAGAACTCGCTCGACATTCATGCAAAGGAAGTTCACTCCCGGCACCTCGACCCGGCCCTGTGCGCGAAAATTCGCGCGTCCATCCTTCTTGCCGCGCCGCTGCTGCACAGATGTGGCGAGATAACGCTGCCACCACCGGGTGGAGACGTAATAGGCCGTCGCCGACTTGACACTCACTTTCTCGCCCTGGAACAGCTGGGAGCGAAAGTCAAAGTCGATGACAAGTTTCATCTGACCTCGAAGGGGTTCAAGGGAGCAGACGTTTTTCTCGACGAGCCAAGCGTCACTGCAACCGAGAATGCGCTGGTTGCGGCCGCCGCTGCAAAAGGAACGACCATCCTCCGGAACGCCGCGAGCGAGCCGCATGTGCAGGACCTCGCTCAATTTCTTATCACGCTTGGCGCACGCATCGAAGGTGTCGGGACGAACCACATGGTTATCAACGGGAGCGACTCCTTTGGCGCCAGTGCCGTTTCGCACACAATCGGACCTGACCACATCGAGGTCGGATCGTTTATTGGACTAGCTGCTGTAACTCGTTCCGAGCTGAGAATCGAAAAGGCGGGAATCGAGCATCTGCGCTCGACGCGAATGGGTTTCTCGCGCCTGGGTATCGAGTGCACAGAAGACGGCGAAGACCTGATCGTTTCGGGCAACCAGACGCTCAAGATTCAGGCTGACGTCGGTGGGCACGTGCCAACGCTGGCTGATCAGCCCTGGCCGGCTTTCCCCGCAGACACAATGTCCATTGCGATTGTAACCGCAACGCAGTGCGATGGTCTCGTGATGATGCACGAGAAGATGTTCGAATCGCGGCTCTTCTTCGTGGACAAGCTCTCGACCATGGGTGCGCGGATTGTGCTTTGCGACCCGCATCGCGCACTGGTGCACGGCCCCTGCCGGCTACGCGGAGCCACCCTGGATTCGCCCGACATCCGCGCAGGCATGGCCCTCCTGATCGCAGCACTCTGTGCCGACGGAACCAGCACCATCAACAATGTTGGCCAGATCGAGCGCGGCTATGAGCGGATCGACGAACGCCTCAACGCGCTCGGCGCCGTCATCAAGCGGGTCGACAACCGGCGCAAGTGAGCTTTAAGGTCCCGCGCGAGCCGATCACAGAGTTTGAATCGATCGGTGTTCGCGCGTTCACAACAACACGCGACGCCGGCAATTTCTCGCTTATCAGTGACGAACCAGTCCGGGACGTCATGTCGCGCTGGAGCGCACTGCAGGACGACCTGAGCGGAGACTGTCCCGCGGTTGCGTCGATTCGACAGGTTCACGGGACAAGACTGGTCGTGCACAATGGCGGCTGGACGGGGTGGCTCCGCGGTCCCGAGGCGGATGGTCATGTTGCCACATCGCGGGGGGTGGGACTGGCAGTTTCCATCGCCGACTGCGTTCCGGTGTTTTTGGCGCACGAGTCGGGTGTAACCGGTCTGCTTCACTCCGGATGGCGCGGCACCGCCGGGCGGATCGTTCAGGATGCGGTGAACCTGATGACCAGGCAGGGAATCGCGGCGAACGAGATCATGATTCATCTCGGTCCGGCGATATGCGGTCGATGCTACGAGGTCGATGCGGATGTGCGGGCGCAGCTGACGGGGCGGCCGGCTACGCGATCGGGCAACGTGGACCTGCGCTCCCTGATCGCTGAGCATGCCTCGGAGCTGGGCGTCCAGAGGATCAGCGTTAGTCCGGAGTGCACGAAGTGCGACAATGGGATGTTCTTCTCGCACCGGGCGGGGGATGCCGGTCGACAGGTTTCCGTGATTGTTGCCAGTCTGGTAACTACAACTTAAGAACTACCAAGCTAGGAGCCTCGCTTGGTGCCTGCAGCTTGGGGCCCAGTTTTCAGCTCGCCCCAAGCTCCCAGCTCCCAGCGAGCTGCTCCCAGCTTGGTAGTTCTTATGTGGCAGTTACCCCTC
>JANLYJ010000073.1:0-1962 GCA_031365555.1 Gemmatimonadaceae bacterium
TGGCGCTGTTCGTGCTTGGCGCCTCGGATAAGCTCGGCGACGTGCTCGACCCGGGTGGAGACGATATCGGCCTGCTGCTCGACGAAAGACGGATCCCGCAGCGGGTGCGGAGCAAGAAGACACCGAGCTCGCTATGAGACGCACGATCGCGGTCCATCTCGGCGAGGAGCCGCGCCGCATCGGCATCCTCCATTACAACCAACAGGGGGGACGGGAGAACGCGGCCTTCGAATATGACGCCGACTGGCTCGGCGCGCCCGATGGCTTCGCGATTGACCCGTCATTGCCCATGGTCGCCGGCCCCCAATTCCACGCCAAAGTTCGGGACGGTTCCGTCTTCCACGGAGCGATCGCAGACACCGAGCCTGACGGCTGGGGTAAGCGAGTCATCCATCGCGATCACGCTAAGCGCCGCCAGGAGGCGCAGCGCGTCGGCGATGCAGTCGAGGCTCGACGCCTCAACGACATGGATTACCTGCTGGCCGTCGACGATGTTAGCCGAATCGGGGCGCTGAGGTTCGAGGACGAGGAGGGCGTGTTTCGCCGGGCGACCGAGGACGGGCGGCGCATGGCCTGTGGACGGCGAGCGGCAGCATTATCTCGATCTTGCCGCTGCGCTGAAGGCTGACCTGGAACAAATTGACGGCTTCATCTCCGTCGAGCGCTTTCAAAGCCTGAACGATCCCGGCAAGCTCGTCTCGCTCTCCTTCTTCCGCGACGAAGCCGCCGTCCAACGCTGGCGGAACCGCCCTGGCCATCGCGCTACCCAAGCAAAAGGAAGAAGCCGCGTGTTCTCGGACTATCGCCTGCGGATCGCCGAAGTCGGCCGCGATTACGGCCTCAACGACCGCACTGAAGCGCCACAGGACAGTCTGGAAGCCCACGGGCAACTCAACATAAACCCTCATTCGCGCACCGCGACGCCCCGATGAGTCAAATCGCCTCCTTGACTGACATTCGCAAAGGATTTGAAAATGAATCGCAGGAATCTTCTAAAGTCTGCGGGTCTCGCAGCAATCTTCCCATTGCTCGGCTCAACTGCCTCGGCAAATGAGCCATCACAAGGATCGCAAGGCATGACTGTCGCGGAGACCAAGGTCGCTGCCTCCAAGATGGCAGCAGGTCGCTATGCCGCGGTAAATGGCTTGAACATGTATTACGAAATCCACGGAAGCGGTCGCCCGCTCGTCCTGGTGCACGGGGGAGGGTCAACAATCGAGTCTACCTTCGGCCGCGTGTTACCATTCCTCGCTAAAACTCATCAAGTCATCGCAGTGGAACTGCAAGCACATGGACATACCAGAGATATCGATCGTCCGCTGAGCTTTGAACGGGACGCCGATGACGTGGCCGCTTTACTTGAACAACTGGGTGTTAAAAAAGCGGATTTGATGGGCTTCAGCAATGGGGCGACCACTTGCATACAGGTCGCTATTCGTCATCCAAACCTGGTGAACAAACTTGTGCTTGCATCTGCAACGTACAAACGAAGCGGCATGGTTGCGGGATTTTTTGACGGTTTCAAAAACGCTTCCCTAAAAATGATGCCCCGGCCGCTCCAGGACGCCTATCTGAAGGCCAATCCTGATCCAAGAGGACTTCAATCGATGTTCAATCGGGATGTCGTCCGTATGGCAACGTTCAAAGACATCAGCGACAGCGAGATCAAGAGTATTCAGGCACCGAGTCTTATCCTCAATGGCGACACCGACGTAGTGCTTCCCGAGCATGCGCTTGAACTGTTTCGCACGTTGCCTCACGCGAGGCTCGCCATTTCGCCGGGCGGTCATGGCCATTACATTGGCGAAGTCGAGTCTCCCGACAAGAACAGCACGCTACCGATTATGGTAACAACGATGATTGAAGCGCTTCTTGGACAGTGAGCGCGCCGCAACCAAGGTGGTAGCCTAAATAACTATCGCTCCGTTGGCGTTGGGATGCGGCAGTTGGGGATTGAGATCG
>JANLYJ010000112.1:0-7575 GCA_031365555.1 Gemmatimonadaceae bacterium
CCAATGGAGCCCGGACTTTCCTCGAATAAATCGTTTCCTCTTTACTCGCGATCGTCCGACGTTTCGCACTCGTTGAATATACAAAAAATGATGACGGAATGCTGACGTGCCCGTAATAGCGTGTTACCTGAGTGTTGCAAAAACCATTCAGGAGGCACCATGCACCCGACATCGTCAAAAAGATTCAGCGATCTTCCACCGGTAGTAACGGTTCTCACATTGCGCGAGCGCGCCCGTGTAGACGCGGCGACTGACGGCATGTATAGCGCGCTGCATCGCGAATCGTTCGACGAAGTCATTGCTGATTTGCGGGAGCGGCGCGCGAGTGCGGTCCTTGTGTCGGTAGCGCGCTATGGCGCGCAACCCAGCGCGCGAATGGCAGCGATGGTAAGAGAATTCCCGCGCGTACCGGCGCTCGCACTCCTTACCGAGACCGACTACACAACACCGCAGGCGGTTCTATCACTCGGACAAATGGGAGTACGCACTCTCATAGATGCCAGGCAGCCAGCCGGCTGGCAGGCGCTTCGAGACATTTTGGTCGCCGAAAAAGCAGCGGACCTTCAGCGCAGCGCGCTTGGACAGATCAACGAAGATCTCGCGGGAGCGCCGAACGACTGCTGGCGTTTCTTCGAGCTCCTCTTCGCACAGACTCCACGCATTAACTCAGTGCGCGACCTGGCACGTCAGCTGAATATTCTGCCAAGCACTTTGATGAGCAGGTTCTTCCGCGCCCATCTTCCCCCGCCGAAACGCTATCTCTCACTCGCGCGTCTCATTCGTGCAGCGAGACTTTTCGAGAATCCCGGGTTTTCAATCGCGAGCGTCGCCAATCATCTCGACTATTCTTCGCCCCAGAGTTTTGGACGGCATGTGCGCACCGTGATGAAGATGTCGCCGGTAAGATTTCGGCAGCTGTACGACGGTGATGCAATGCTGATGCATTTTCGCGCGCAACTGATCATCCCCTACATCTCGATTCTCAGGAAGTTCTCGCCAGTCGCCGCACCCCCGGGCTGGCTCACACCTTCGCGCCTGGCCAAGCCGGCGGACCTGATGCACTAGCCCGGAAGGAGCGCCAGAATCTCAGTCGCTGTCGCGAGGCACATCACCGGAAGGTGCTGTGCCTCAATCTTTTGGCGGCCCCCCTCCTCCCGGTCCACAAGTGCGAGCACGCCAGCGACAAGGCCGCCTGCTGCCTGCACCGACTGAATTGCACGGAGCGCGGAATCGCCCGTCGTTATGACATCTTCGACAATTGCGACCACATCGCCTTTTTGGAAGGGACCCTCGATCAGCTGCTGAGTCCCATGCTCTTTTGCCGCCTTCCGCACGGTGAATGCACGCAAGGCGGTCGATGTTTCAGCGCTTGCATAGCTAATGGCATATGCAATTGGATCTGCTCCTAGCGTGAGTCCGCCAACAGCTTTTACGTTCCACCCACTCGCGTTCAGCGCGGCCAGCCCAAGCTGTCCGATTAGTACGAGCCCTTCAGGACTCATGCTCGTTAGGCGGGCATCGATATAAAGGTTTGATTGCTTGCCGGAAGAGAGCGTAAAGTTTCCGCGCCTCGCCGAGCGGTGCGCAAGAAGTTTTATGAGGTTATCGTGCGGAGTCATTCAGTGAGGTTACAGGCGTCCGGAATCTGAGTCAATGAAGGAGCTTCTTCCCGACTTGCACGGGCTGCAGGCGATTCTTAGCGCACCCGTCGTCTGGCTTCTCATGCTTGGCGGCGCGGTGACCTTTGCGCTGGTTCTCCGGTATGAGCGGCGTCAGGCGCGGCGCTTGTCGGAGCGGTCGCGGGAGCTCGAACACCTTTCGTCGGAATTGATTCGGGTCAATCGGATGAAAAGCGAGTTTCTTGCAAACGTTTCGCACGAGCTTAGGACCCCTCTAAATGCGATTGTCGGATTCGCAGATCTTTTGAGTGAAGGCATTTACGGCGAGCTCACGTCGCGCCAGATGAAACCCATTGAACGCATCGAGGCATCGGCAACCCACCTTCGTCACCTTGTCGATCAAATTCTCGACCTGGCGAAAATGGCGGCGGGTCGTGTGGATCTTCAGGCGGACGCCATCGACCTCTCGGCATTCATCCTGGACGTGGTGAGTGAAGTGGAATCACTCATGAGCGAAAAGAATCTTGCGGCTTCGATCGCAGTTTCATCTGCGCTGCCCAAAATTCACACGGATCCCAATCATCTTCGGCAAATCCTGGTCAACCTGATTGGAAACGCGGTGAAGTACACGGAGCAGGGCGGCGTCACAGTACGCGCGCGTCTTGCTACTGACAGCGAGTTGTCTCATTTGCCAGGTGCAGTAGCATCGCTCGGAACGAAAAAGGCAGCGGCGCCCTGGGTAGCTATCCAGGTAATCGACACAGGATACGGAATTGCCGCAGGCGATCAGTCGCGAATTTTTGAAGAGTTCGAGCAAGTGAATCCCGGGTCGCGCGGAGATTCTTCCGAGCGCGGGACGGGTCTGGGTCTCGCAATCTCGAGACGCCTTTCACATTTACTGGGGGGAGAACTCACCGTCAGGAGCGAGTTGGCGAAAGGATCTACCTTTACACTCTGGCTTCCTTCCGACAGTACCTTAGGACTTTCTTCCCAGAATTCCCTTAACGCGTGAGAAGATTCCGCTCTTCGAGGGCGGGAGATTCGTTGCACCAGTAAAAAACTCCGCGAACTCCAAAACGCCGGCGTATCGTTTTTCCGGCTTCTTCGAAAGAGCCTTCATCACAACGGCCTCGAGTTCCGGATGAAACTCGAGCTTCTCCTTGGCGGAGTTGAGAGTAACTGGCTCGGTGGTCAGAAGCTGAGTGAACATTTCCCGCGGCGACTTCGCTGTATATGGAAGGCAGCGAGTCAGTAAATAGTACGCAATCGTCGCAAGGCTGTACTGGTCGGCGGCCGAGGACACGAGCTCCCCGGAAAGTGCTTCAGGCGCGACATACATCAAGGATCCGACGAAAAAGCCTGCACGTGTCAGGCGATCGTCTGCATTGGCCTGAGTATCGGCGGCAATTCCAAAATCGAGCAATTTGATCCGCCCGGTTTCTGGGTCGTACATGATGTTTTCAGGCTTCAGATCGCGGTGCACGATGTTCGCCTGGTGCGCAGCCTGAACTGCTTCGGCGATCTGGGTTATAATGGGGGCAACTTCGGCCGGAGCCAGCGGCGCTTTTGCTTTTGCATACTTCTCGAGGATCTGACCAGTTGCCCACTCGATCGCCAGGAAATGCAGGCCGGACTCACTCTGACCGATTTCGAGGGTTCGAACCACGTTTGGGTGTACTACTCTGGCGCCGTATTGGGCTTCTCGAACGAATCGGGCGACCGCGGTCCGGTCTTCGCGTAACTTTGGACGGAGAATTTTGAGTGCAACAATACCATGGCTTGGATGCTCCGCTTTATAAACGGAGGATGTTCCACCTTCGCCAACTTCGTCCAGCAGCCTGTACCCGGCAACTGTGCTTCCAATCAGACTTTCGCGCGTCACGGCCCGAAGCTAACGATTTCCGCTATGAGGGGATAGAGCAATGATGATGAAAAAAGTTTTCCGACCAGGCCTGGTTTCACTCGGGCTCCTCACCGCGGCTGCATGTGCGTCCGGCCCACAACAGACGAGACCTGAGTCGCGCACTCCCGGAACGGGGGGACTGGTTCCCACTACCGACAACATGGCCGGAGTCTATCATCAGATGGGCCTGATGGCTACCGATGCGCCACTCTCCTTTGTTGGAAAGGTCGCTTATTTCGGGACGGCGTCGCGCGATACCACGCTCATGCTGGTTACGCTTTCGTTTCCCAACAGGTCACTCACCTTCGTTCGTCAGGAGGAGCAGTTCTCGGCCCCCTACGAGGTGCGGCTCATTCTTTCGCGCGATACGGCCCAGGTGAGAGCGATTACCGCGAATGAAGTGGTTAAAGTCTCAAACTTCCGGGAAATATCGCGCTCGGATGAAAGCATAATCTTTCAGCGCTTTTTTCGAGTTCCTCCGGGCACCTATGACCTGAGTCTCGCGCTCAGGGATGGCGGATCCAGCCGCGCCGCGTCGCAACAGGGATTCGTAGTTGTTCCCGTAATCACTCCGGGCGCACTGTCTACCCCGGTGGTAGTCTACGAGGCGCGGTCCCGCACGAGCCTCGATTCCGTTCCGCGCTTTCTTCCAACTCCGCGGTCTTCGGCGACCTTCGGGATGGATAGCGCCATTGTGCTGTACCTCGAGGGTTATGGCATCGCCGCTCGCGTGCCGGTGCGAATAGCAATTACCAATGAACGCAATCAGCGAACCTGGTCGGACACAATCAGCCTGCAAAGAAATGGTGCGGTTGCATCACGCCTCGTTCCTGTTCCGGTCGGCCGTGCGGGACTCGGAATTTCAACGATCACGGTTACGCGCGTTGGAACCACAGACAGCTCGAGCACCCGCGTTTTTGTAGGGTTTGGGCCGGAAATTCCGCTGATGACATACGAGGAGCTGCTCACGAAGCTCCGTTATTTTGCTTCCCCTGAAAGAATCCGCTCGCTGCGTGAAACACCGATCGACGAGCGCGGCCGGACCTGGGCTCAATTCAGGCAGGGGACAGACCCAATTCCTTCGACGCCGGAACACGAGGGACTGCAGGGATATTTCAATCGACTCTTTGTGGCGGACGCACGCTTCCGCGGTTCAGGTGAGATGGGCTATCTGTCCGATCGCGGTGCGGTATTCGTCACGCTTGGCGAACCAGACCAGATATTTGAACAGATGGTGAACACGAACAATGGGAGTGCCTATGCAACCAATGGCCGCGTGCAGGTGTGGGAGTACGGCCAATACAATACCAGGCTGATTTTCACTGATTCGGGAATTGGTCGCTGGCAGCTAACTAATGGAAGCAGAATCGAGTTCCAGTCACTCTCGTCGCGGGTACTTGCCCGGTAAACGCTGCAGTGAAATTCAGGCGCTCCCGTCAAAGAGTTGATGGGGGCGCTTTATATTGGAATAGATGGAAAATTCTCCAGCAGCACCCCGCCTCCCCGAATCTCCGCGCGTATTTCTGATCGATGGCTACGCCCTCATCTATCGCGCTTTCTACGCATTGATTGCGCGTCCGCTCACAACCAGCCGAGGTGAAAACACTTCTGCGGCCTGGGGAATAGCGACATTCATCAAGCTGCTGCTTAGCAAACACAAGCCGGACTACCTGGGCTGGGTCCACGACTCCGGACTTTCATTTCGGCACGAACGCTACCCGGCGTACAAGGCGACACGCGAGAAGCTGAGCGAAGAGCTGCAGTCGGACTTCGATCGCGGAATGGAGAGGATTTGCGAGATGCTTGAAGGCTATCGCATTCCGATCATTACGCTTCCAGGGTTCGAAGCCGATGATGTGATCGGTACTCTCGCAAAGCAGTGTGTCGAACAGAAGATCAATGTCGTAGTTGTTTCAGGCGACAAGGATTTCCAGCAGCTCGTGGAGCCGGGAGTGTGGCTACTCAATCCGGGACGCGGCGGTAACGCACGCGTGGATGAGCACTGGGTCGGAATGGAAAACGCCAGCGAAAGACTCGGCGTTGCCCCGCGCTTTGTCACGGATTATCTCGCGCTCGTAGGCGATTCTTCGGACAACGTGCCAGGTGTAAGAGGTATCGGCGACAAAGGCGCATGTGAACTGGTAAATGAATACGGCGACCTAGAGTCGATTCTCGCCAATGTCGAGAACATCAAAAAGAAGCGCCCACGCGAAGCGCTGCTGGAGCATGCTGACAATGCGAGGCTTTCAAAAGAACTGGTAACGATTCGCTGCGACCTTGACGTTACGCTGGACCTGGACTCACTGCGCCTCAAGTCGCCTGACAATGCGCGGTTGCGCGATCTCTTTCTGCAGCTCGAGTTCAACCAGTACGCAAAAGAAATGGGCAAGGATCTGGGACCGGAAGAAGCGGCGCTCCCGGTCGAACAGAAGAAGGCAGCAGCGGTTTACACAACGGTTGAATCACTGGCTGCGCTGGCGAAAGCCGTGAAGCGGGCACGCGAAGTAGGCTCGATCGCCATCGACACCGAAACCCTGGTCGATCCGACGACGGTAAACAACATCAGTCCGCTGCGGACGGACCTGATCTCGATATCGATCGCAGTCGCGCCGGGAGAAGCGTACTACTTCCCGCTTCGCCACAGAAGCCGAACGGCGGCACAGGGTGAGCTTCTTGTTGACGCTGCCGGTGACCGTGCTGCAACGGATGCGCCTGAGGATAGAGGGCTCGAGCGCGGCGGAGACGAAGTTGTCGTAAAAGCAAAAAGCCGCGGTAAGCCTTCGGCACGCGGTAAAGGCGATGAGGTAAAAAATCTGCCCCCCCTCGATTCTCCCGAGATGAAGGCGTTTCGAGAACTGCTCGAAGATCCCTCGATTCGGAAGACGGCTCAGAATGCCAAGTGGGACCTACTCGCACTTCGCCGCTCCGGCGTGACGCTGCGCGGACTCGAGTTCGACACCATGCTTGCCAGCTACATCCTGGACCCGGGGAAACGTTCGCACGGGCTCGACGTGCTCGCTCTGGAGTATCTCGAACACACGATGACTTCGTACGCAGATCTTTGCGGCAAGGGAAAAGCGGCGATTCCGTTCGACGAATGTGCCATTGAAGCGGCGCGTGACTATTCGTGCGAAGACGCCGACATGTCGCTGCAGCTGCGCGCCCTGTTCGAGCCGCAGATGGAAACGCAGGGACTGCGAAAGCTGCTCGATGATATCGAGCTCCCCCTCATCGCGGTACTCGCAGACATGGAGTGGGAAGGAATAACAATCGACTTGCACTGGTTCGCTTCGCTGAAGGAGCGCTTTCAGCGCGAGCGACGCGAAGTCGAGCAGAAGATTTACCAGAGCGCGGGCGAAGAGTTCAACATCAACTCAAACCTCAAGCTCCGCGAAATTCTTTTTGAAAAGCTTGGGCTTCCTATCCTGAAGCGAACCAGCACCGGTCCATCTACTGATGCGAGCGTTCTCCAGGACCTCGCTGACCAGGGTCACACTCTTCCCGTGCTACTTATGGAGTACAGGGAGCTTTCGAAGCTGGAGAACACCTACCTCGACACTCTTCCATCGCTCGTAAGTCCACGCACCGGGAGACTTCATACGTCCTTCAACCAGACGGTTGCGTCTACCGGCCGTCTGTCATCGAGCGACCCCAACCTGCAGAATATTCCAATCAGGCGCGAGCTCGGTCGGGACATTCGGAAAGGGTTTGTTCCAAGGAAGGGCTGGACGCTACTTGCCGCCGATTATTCACAGATCGAGCTGCGACTTCTCGCGCATCTGTCGGACGACCCTGCATTTGTGAAGGCGTTCAAGGCTGGCGGTGACATTCACAAGCAAACGGCAGCAATCATTTTCGAAGTAGACATCGGAGATGTCACCAGCGAAATGCGCGCGCGCGCGAAGACCATCAATTTTGCAACCATCTATGGTCAGGGGCCGCACGCCCTTTCACGCCAGCTGAACATCGACCACGCCGAGGCAAAGATGTTCATCTCGACTTACTTCGAGCGTTTCGTCGGTGTGCGGAAATATCTCGACTCGATGGTTGAGT
>JANLYJ010000139.1:0-3217 GCA_031365555.1 Gemmatimonadaceae bacterium
TTCGAATCGCGTTCAGTGAGGTTGTATGTTCCGAGCACAAGCAGCCGCTGTGTGCCGGCGTTTCGTGCGACGAAGTGAAGCAGTTCCAGCGAAGATTCGTCCGCCCACTGCAGATTCTCCAGGACCAGCGCCAGCGGCTGCTTCTGCGCGAGCCTGCCGAGCAGTTGGGAAAAGCTCCAGAGCATCCTTGCTTTGTACTCACCCGCATCGTCGCCGGAGCTGTTGTAACTGGAAATTCCGTTTAGCGTGGGGAAAATGCTTTTTAGCTCTGCCGCTCCGCGAGAAAGCACGGTGAGCGAAGCGGCGTCGTACGATTTTAGAGTTGGCAGAAGGGCATCAGAGAAGATCGCGAAGGGCACGCCGCGCTCTACTGGATACGCGCGGCCTGAAGCGACCGTCCAGCCCTTTGCGGCTAGCTGCTCCCCAACCGATTCCACCAGTTTTGTTTTTCCGATTCCCCCTTCGCCAGCAACAAACAGGAGCGTGCCCGCGCCGGCCTCCGCTTTGGAAGCGAGGCGGTGGATTGCGGCCAACTCTGAAGATCGTCCTATCAGGGGCGCTTTGTTCAGGGGTATCCCGGCACAGGCATTCTCAACGAAGGCGACGATGTTCCCCCCAGTCAAGCGACTGGGGAAGCCATTACGTTCTTTCGGTGCCTATTTTTTGCAGTTTCGGTCCGGCACCTGACAGGATAATTCGGGTAGACAGGATTTGGGATGAAAAAGATGCGAACTATTCTCCGGGATGTCACACTCCTGGGCGCGGTTGCTGGTACCGCGCTCAGTGCGGGAGAGCTGCGCGCACAATCCGTTTCGGAAGCCTTCATCAACCTCTTCTCCAGCGCGAAGATGTACGTCAATCCATTTTCGCCTGCGAAGAAGCAAGCCGACGCATGGAGACGTTCGCGCCCTTCCGACGCCGCACTCATGGACAGGATCGCGAACCAGCCGATCGCGCAATGGATGGGTGAATGGAACTCCAACATCGGCGGAGATGTAAGGGACGCGGTTTCGCGAATCACGGGAGCGAAGGCCCTTCCTGTTTTCGTAGCCTACAATATTCCGAATCGGGATTGCGGAAGTTATTCAGCAGGCGGAGCACGAAGCGCCGACGCTTACCGCCAGTGGATCCGCTCCTTCGCAAACGGGCTGGGCGGAAAGCGCGCTGTTGTAATCCTGGAACCTGACGCACTTGCCGGAATGAATTGCCTTAGTGCGCCGCTGCGCACCGAGCGCATTGCGCTTATCAAGGAAGCTGTGGGAGTTCTCAATTCACGCGGCGCATCCGTTTATATAGACGCCGGACATGCGCGCTGGATTGGTGCGAGCGAAATGGCAACGCGCCTGAAAGCTGCTGGAATCGATCAGGCAGCAGGATTCAGTCTCAACATTTCCAACTTCCTTGGGAACGCGGTGAACATAGCTTATGGCGAAGCCGTTTCGCGTCAGATCGGTGGCAAACATTTCATCATAGACACCAGTCGTAACGGAGCAGGTGCTTCCCAGGCAGGCAACTGGTGCAATCCGACGAATCAGTCGATAGGTTCGGCGCCCACCAGCAACACCGGCAACAAGTTGGTCGATGCATTTCTCTGGGTTAAGGTTCCCGGCGAGTCGGATGGAACATGTGGCGGCGGTCCAAAAGCAGGCCAATGGTGGGCAGACTACGCACTCGCACTGGCCGGAAAGAAGTCTGTAGGAATTCTCGGCGGCAGATAATTCAGCGCGGCGTTAGTTTCTCCGCGTGTCGCTAACCACGAAAGTTCTCATCGGCCTCGTAGCCGGATTTGCCATTGGTCTCCTGCTGGCTGCGAGCTCCAACCTCCAGCTCCAGACGCTGCCGGCCATCATCGAGCCGATTGGCACAGTCTGGATCAACGCAATACGGATGACGGTGATCCCGCTGGTCGTGTCGTCCATCATCGCGGGAATTCTCGCAGTGCCGGACCTCAAGACACTCGGCCAGATCGGCTGGAAGATGATCGCTTTGTTTTTTGTAATTGTCTTGAGCGCATCAACATTCGCCGTTCTCGCCGCTCCGGTCGTGCTCGGGATGTTCACCATAGATCCTGCGGCATCCGCAGCGATAAGGGCGAGCGCCGGGGCAGCTGCCGGTGCCGACAAGATTCCCGGTGTCATGCAATGGATCACAGAGCTCGTTCCAGTTAATCCTGTTCAGGCCGCTGCCTCAGGAGCGATGCTTCCGCTGATCGTGTTTAGTGTTGCATTTGGCATTGGTGCAGCGACTATCTCAGCCGAGCTCCGCCAGACGATAGCTGTCGGCGCTCGCGCGATTTCGGAAACCATGCTTGCGGTTGTCCGCTGGATCCTTGCACTCGCACCAATTGGTGTATTCGCGCTGTCTGTCGGGCTCGCTGCCCGGCTTGGTCTCTCCGCGGCAGGTGCCGTGATCTACTATGTGCTCGGCGTGTCGGCGCTGTGCGCCATCTGGATGGGAGTGCTGCACATCGCAGCCGCACTATTCTCCAGGTATTCCATCAGGGAGTTCGGAAGTGCAGCCGCGCCACCGCAGGCAGTCGCCTTCTCGTCGCGGTCGTCACTGGCATCTCTTCCCGCGATGGTTCAGCAGTCGGAAAGAAAATTGAACAGCCCGGTCACCGTCACATCGTTCGTGCTTCCGCTGGCAGCATCGGTTTTTCGTGCGGGGAGTGCGATTGCTCTCCCGACCGGAGTGCTTTTCATCGCGAAATTGTATGGCGTGCCGATAGGTCCTGGAGGACTCGCGACAATCGCACTTACATCAGCGCTGCTGACATTCAGTGTTCCCGGTATCCCCGGCGGCTCGATTTTGATCATGGCGCCAGTGCTTGCTGCAGTCGGTCTTCCCGTTCAGGGAATTGGCATCCTGCTCGGCGTTGATACGATTCCTGACATGTTTCGAACGACAACAAACGTTACAGGTGACATGACGGCAGCAGCCATACTCAGCGGGTCGAAGAAGGGAGATTATGAAAAACAGAATTAAGGTCGCGCTCCTCGGAATGATGCTCGCGGCAACCGGCTGCAAGCAGTTCCTGTACGGGAATGCCGTTCCGCCACTACGGGTTCTTGTCTTCAATATTCACGCGGGAAAAGACGCCCACGGCGTCGACAACATAGAGCGTGTTGCCGCTGTTGTTCGTGAAACCAACGCCGATATCGTGCTGCTGCAGGAAGTTGACAAGTTCACAACCAGGTCGGGAAAGGTTGATCAGGTC
>JANLYJ010000147.1:0-3428 GCA_031365555.1 Gemmatimonadaceae bacterium
AACAACCGGGTCGCAGCCGAAGTGACTTGATACCGGCGGCATCGCCCTGATGCCGCATCGCGAGCACATTTTTCTATCTTCGCGATATGTCATTCAAGATCATGGAGCTGCCAGCAGCAGAGCGTCCCCGTGAACGGTTGAAATCTCATGGGGCACGCGCTTTAGGGTCGGCGGAGCTGCTCGCAATTCTCGTAGGCAGTGGGTCGGGCGGGAAATCCGCGGTTTCACTGGGCCAGGAAATTCTTGGCTCCGCTAACGGATCTCTCAGAAGATTGTCGGCACTCCCCGTTGCCTCCATCACGGCCATCTCCGGAGTCGGGCCCGCCCGCGCCATTGCAATTCACGCGGCGCTCGAGCTCGGGCGACGAATGGCGTGCGAGTCGCGTGAGGAGGGTGCCCCGGTTCGCTGGCCGCGTGATGTGTTCGAGATTTTCTCGCCCAAGCTGGAAGATCTACCGGTCGAAGAATTTCACGTTGCGATTCTGGATTCGCAGCATCGGCTCGAACGCGACGTCACTGTGACGCGTGGACTCCTGAACTCATCCCTCGTCCATCCCCGCGAAGTGTTCCGGGAAGCGATCGCCGAAAATGCAGCTGCGATCATCCTGGTTCACAACCATCCCAGCGGAGATCCCACGCCATCGGGGGATGATCGAGCGGTTACGGAGCAGCTGGTTCAGGCAGGGAAGCTCCTGGACATTCCGGTCCAGGATCATGTGATCGTTGGACGGGGGAGGTACATCTCGTTTGCCGAAGCGGGGCTCCTTTAAAGGCGACGGCAACTTACGGCTATTGGCTACAAGCTGAAGCTTCGAGGTACGAGCCGGCCAATAGCTGGGAGCTTCGGCTCGTACCTTATAGCTGTATGTGGCCGTTCAAGTAATTCCGTCCTCCATTTCGGACGCTATACTATATGAATGACCGCAATTTCCCTCAGCGATGTGATTCCCGGCTGGGACGAACCGTCCGAAGCTCCCATTGGAGTTACGGCGGAGCGGTCGATCCTGCATACGCGGCTAGACAATGATCTTCTGGTTCGCGCCTACAACTTCAGCGAGAAGGCGCATCGCGGGCAGAAACGGCTTTCGGGCGAAGATTACGTGTCGCACTGTGTGCACGTCGCCAAGATTCTGGCGGATCTGCAGCTCGATACCGTAACCGTTGCAAGCGGTCTGATCCACGATGTCGTCGAAGACACGAGCGTCACTGTCGCGGACATCGAGGCCGAGTTCGGGAAAGAGATTGCGTCGATCGTGGACGGTCTTACGAAGATCGGACATCTGCCACTGAACTCGTCGCAGGAACGCCAGGTAGAGAACTACCGCAAGCTGCTGCTCTCGATCGCCAAGGATGCGCGGGTGATCATCATCAAGCTTGCAGACCGGCTGCACAACATGCGGACTCTCGATCACCTTCCGGAAGAAAAGCGCCGCCGCATCGCACAGGAGACGCGCGACCTGTACGCGCCTCTGGCCCACCGGTTCGGTATGGCGCGCGTACGGTGGGAGCTGGAAGATCTCGCGTTCAAGCATATCGAGACGAAAGAGTACAAGACGCTCGCGAAGACTGTCGCGCAGCGCCGTGCTGAAAGAGAGACCCTGATCCGTGACCTCGCCGAGCCGCTTGCGGGACAGCTGAAGGAAGCGGGCATCAAGAATGTGGATGTGACCGGTCGGCCGAAACACCTGTGGTCCATCTACAAGAAAATGAAGAAGTGGGACAAGCCTTACGAAGAGATTTATGATCTGCTCGCAATCCGTGTCCTCGTGGATTCGGTGCCGGACTGCTACCACGCGCTTGGTGTCATCCACGACAGGTCCACGCCACTGCAGGAGCGGATCAAGGATTACATAGCGCAGCCCAAGTCCAACGGATACCAGTCGCTGCACACGACGGTGTTCGGTCCCGGGAAACAGCTTTTCGAAATCCAGATTCGCACCCGGGAAATGCATCGCACGGCGGAGTACGGAATCGCGGCGCATTGGCGGTTCAAGGAAGAGGCAAAGAGCGCTGACGAGCTCGATCGCGCACTGTCCTGGTTCAGGCAGGTGCTTGAGCTGCAGATGGATGCGAAGACGCCGGACGAATTTCTTGAATTTCTCAAGCTCGATCTGTATCAGGACGAAATTTTCGTCTTCACGCCGACTGGCGATGTCATTCAGCTGCCCAAGGGCGCGACGCCAATCGACTTTGCGTTTGCGGTTCACACAGAAGTTGGCCTGCACTGCGCCGGCGCACGGATCAACAGCCGGATGGCGACGCTCGCAAAAGAGCTCAAGAACTCGGACACTGTCGAGATCATTACCTCCCCGAATGCACGTCCCAGTCGCGACTGGCTAGCACATGTTCGCACGGGTCGGGCACGCCACAAGATCCGGCAGAGCCTCCGCATCGAAGAGCAGACGAGCTCGTCCAAGCTCGGCCGCGAAATTCTGGATCGCGAAATCAAGAAGCGCAGGCTGCCAAAGCCGGAAGAGGGACGTCTTGCTCAGGTCGCGAAGGACCTCAACCTCACCGATACGAATCACCTGATAGCGTCGCTCGGACAGGGCGACCTGAATGTCATGCAGGTGCTCAAGCGTCTTTATGAAGATCAGGACGTCACGGCCGCGCCCGCAAAGCCGGGCCCGCTCGATTGGATCGTAGATCGTGTGCGTGGTGCGCCGAAGGGTGTGCGCATTCAGGGTGTGGACGGCTTGCTCGTTCGCTACGCTCAGTGCTGCCAACCCGTTCCCGGCGATGCCGTGGTTGGGTACGTGACCCGTGGACGCGGTGTGAGCATTCATCGCGGCGACTGCCCGAATCTTCTCATGCTCGTGCACGAACCCGAGCGCCGGTTGGAGATCGACTGGACCGAGCTTGCAGGCCAGCGGTTCATGGTGCGACTTGCCATTGACGGCAATGACAGACGCGGCCTGTACGCCGACGTTGCGACCGCGGTGTCATCAACCGGAACCGACATCAGAAGTTTCGAGCTGAACACCACTGATGGGCACGTCTCAGGCGCGATCGCAGTCGAAGTCGAAAACCTTGCCCACCTGCAGAAAATCCTGAAATCCGTTCGCCGCGTAAAAGGCATCAGCGAGGTTGCCCGCCGAGAGCGTATGACGGGAGAGGGAAGTTCAAGTGGAACCAAAGCTTCTAGCTACTAGCTGACGCTATTAGCTCCTGGCCGGCCAGTAGCTAGTAGCGTCCGCTAGTAGCAAGCAGCTTTTGCGTCCGTTCCAACTCAATAATCGCTGTCGTTCCTCTGGTATATTTCAACTGTGCCAAAAGCCAGTTTCGACCTAAAAGCCCCGTTCCAGCCCGCAGGTGACCAGCCGCGTGCAATCGCAGAGCTTTGCAAGGGGCTGGATCGAGGCGACCGGTTCCAGACGCTGCTTGGCGTGACGGGATCGGGAAAGACGATGACAGTTGCAAATGTCATC
>JANLYJ010000185.1:0-2175 GCA_031365555.1 Gemmatimonadaceae bacterium
GTCGGGGGAGGTGTCAGGTCTGCAGAATCCATTCGCTGTCTCATCGAGGCAGGCGCCGACCGGATTGTAGTTGGGACGCGCGCACTGTGTGATCGTCCATGGCTCGAGTCGGTGGCGAACGAGTTTCCTGGCAGGATTGTCGTTGCCGCGGATGTGCGGGATCGTACGATCGTCACCGGCGGATGGCAGGAGAGGTTCCAGACAGGGTTCGATGAATCCATAGCAGCGTTAGACACGCTTCCGCTCTCTGGAATCATGATCACGGCCGTGCATCGTGAAGGACAGCAAATGGGAACGGACATGCAGCTTTTCCGTGATGCCAGTGCCCTGACTTCGAAACCCATAATTGCGTCCGGAGGAGTTACTTCGTTGGACGAGCTGCGCACACTTCGCGATGCTGGTGTGTCGGCGGTAGTGATTGGAATGGCACTTTATACTGGTACACTGAATCCCGCGCTCGTCGCGAAGGAATTTGTTCAATGACGCAAGTGATACGTGAAACCCGCGAAACGAAAATCCGAATGTCACTCGTGCAGTTAGCCGGGGAGTCGCGCTCCAATACCGGCGTGCCCTTTCTGGATCACATGATGATCACCTTCGCGCGCTACGCCGGTCTTACTCTCGATCTCGAGGCGACGGGCGACCTGCCGCACCACACCATCGAAGATGTGGCGATCGTAGCCGGCAAGTGTGTTTCTGCAATCACAAGCGAGACCTGCGCGAGGTATGGCGACCGAACGATTCCGATGGACGATGCGCTCGTATCTGTCGCCCTCGATCTTGGGGGACGCGCCTTCTACGAGGGTCCGATCCCCAGCAAACTGTACGATCACTGGATGCGATCATTCGCGATCAATGCCCGGGCTACGCTTCACATCCGCGTTCTTCGTGGAAGCGACAGGCATCACATGGTCGAGGCCGCGTTCAAGGCGCTCGGCCTCGCACTCCGTGACGCACTCGCCAAAGGCGATGTTGTTTTCAGCACCAAAGGAACAGTCAGCGAGACAATCTCCTGATGCTTGCAAGCAGGCTGGTGGTCTGTCTGGACGTAACCGAAGGGCGCGTCGTTAAGGGCGTGAACTTCCGGAATCTCCGTGACATCGGTGATCCGGTGGAGTTGGCCGCGTCCTACGAAAAAGGCGGCGCCGACGAAATCGTCTTCCTCGATATCACAGCCACACTTGAAAATCGCGACACCCTTTTTGCGTTGATCGAGCGTACGGCTCAGCGACTTTTCATTCCCCTGACCGTTGGCGGCGGTCTCCGCTCAACCGAAGACGCCCTGCGTGCCCTCGGTGCCGGCGCTGACAAGGTGGCGCTCAACTCTGCTGCCGTTGATCGCCCCGGGACCATTAGTGAAATCGCGGAACGGCTGGGACGTCAGTGTGTCGTGGTAAGCATTGACGTTGCGCGAACGGGCAATGAGTGGCGCGTGGTCACCAGAGGGGGAAGGACTGCCACTGAACGTACAGCCGCTGAGTGGGCGCGAGAATGCGAAGCTCGCGGCGCCGGTGAGATTGTCCTCACCAGCATTGACAGAGACGGCGCACGGACTGGGTATGACATCGAGCTCACCTCCGCAATTTCCGGCGCTGTCAACATTCCTGTCGTAGCGTCAGGCGGCGCGGGCGCACCGAATCACATTGTCGATGTGTTTCAGCAAACCGGCGCGCAGGCTGCGCTTGTTGCAGGTGTACTTCATGACGGCTTGTTCACAGTGGCCGACATAAAGCGGGAAATGAAAAATGCAGGCCTTCTCGTGAGAGCCGCATGAACACGCAGCTCTACATGGAAGGCGTCACAGATCTGGTCCAGGGAATGGGCTCGATCGCACTCCAGCATTTTTCAAAACCCCTGAACGTGGAAACTAAACAGGATGGGTCGCCCGTCTCGGCTGCAGATCGCGAAGCGGAACGATTTGGGCGTGACTGGATTGCTGCGCGATTTCCAGAAGATGGAGTTGAAGGCGAAGAGCTGGAAGACTCGCCGTCTTCGTCCGGGATTACCTGGATTATCGATCCTATTGACGGAACGCGCAGCTTTGTTCGCGGAGTTCCACTCTGGGGTACGCTTGCAGCGGTCGTTTACGAAGGTCGAGTGGTCGCTGGTGCAGCTGCATTTCCTGCGCTCGACGAGGTAATTGCTGGCGGTGAAGGCGCTGGTTGCTGGTGGAAT
>JANLYJ010000257.1:0-4046 GCA_031365555.1 Gemmatimonadaceae bacterium
CCGGGGACTGCTTCCAGGTTGTTCGCCCTACAGCGGCAAATGGATGTCCGAGCTGGATAACTCGCTCGGACTCGCCGAGGCCGTCCCTCCTGGATTTTCGTATACCGCTCTTCCGGATTATCTGGGTCGAATCACCACAGAGTATGTGAGCTGCTGGATCCCAGCCAAAATGCAGCCGCCCGGGTATGACCGGCGCAATGTGGAGCTGGAAATCGCAAAAAAAGCGGAGTAAATCCGCGCGATTCTTCCTAGATTAATAGTGTCGCTGTCCATCAAACCGGAGTCTCACGTGATCGACGACAAGAAGCTCGCAGCACTCGCGAGAAAAAATGCGGCAAAGGCCGCAAACTCGCAGGGAAAGAAAGGGTTCGGAAAGAGGTACGATGTAACCCGTGCCGATCTTCCAACCGATGAAGCGGCGCTCAAGGCGCTCGACGAGCAGGAGCGGTTCTTCAAGGAAATGAAGAAGCGCGAGTTCTAGCTCAGGGCAGTCCGCAGCGAACGACGCGTTTCGCGTCGCTCAACAATTTCAGCAGCTTCTCGATCGACATCCGCTCCCACCCATCGGGGACCGGCATGAGTCGTCTTTTTTCGCCGGCCGCGTTTTCAAAACAAAGCCAGCCGTCTTTGAAGTCGGGGCTGATCGCTGCTCGCGCGGATGATCTGCCAAGGCGACGGTCAGGTACTGGTCTCCGCCGCTCGGTTCCCGCGTAGGACGAAGCCCCCGCCGCCACTGCCACTCTTCGCTCTGCTGTGCGGCGCTCCGCTGAAGTGGGCATCACCAGCCACACCTCCCACTTTTCGCCCTTTTTGTCGATGAAATCCCGGTGACTCATGAGCCCTCCAAAGAACCACGACGGAGCCCTATTTAAGCAATTGATTTGCCACGGCTTTGTTCGTGCACCACTTGATTTTATGACTCCACCAACGCTACGCCGCATCGCAGTCTGTCTAGCGCTTTTTACGCAGATGATGACAGCGTCAGCGGGGGCTCAGGCCCTTCAGCGTCCGGTCACCGATTCTTCTCGCGCACTCACAATGCTGCTCGATGCCGCTGCACGCGTGAACTCGCAGGTTCCCGACCGGCTTCGTGCGTATCGCGCGCGAGTGGAAAGCGAAATGTCGATTGTAGTTCTCGACTCGGGCAGCCGTGAGCGAACCGCGCAGCTGGAGCAGGTTGCAAGCGACGTTCGTTGGCGTGCGCCCAACAAATACGACCAGCGTGTTGTTGGATATCGGGAGCAGGCAGTAGGTCCAACCTTTTCGCTGATGAGTTTATTTGGCGGATGGACCGTACCGACGTTATACGGGAACAGTCTCCAGCTCGGGCTTACTGGAGTTAACACAGGGAACACGTCCCAGACTTCTCGTCAGAGCATTGCAGTGCACCCGCTCGCGCCGAACAGAAACAACTATTACGAGTTCAAGGGCGGCGACACAGCCGTTACACTTTTTTCCAACGGCAGAAAAATTCCCATCGTACGAGTGCGAGTCAGTCCGCGCACTGGCGCGCCTGGTGATGCAATCCTGTTCCTTGGCGACATGTATCTGGACGCAGACTGGAAGCAGATCGTGCGCATGCGCGGACGACTCGTCGAAGTACGAAATGGCGTCGTCACGATCAGGGCAGGCAGCAAGCTTCCTGGTGTGAGCGGTGCGTCGTTCGTCGAGCTCGTGAATGTCGAGGTGAACGGTCAGTATTGGCTGCCTGCATATCAACGCACCGAAATACAGGCGCGCATCTCGTGGTTCGGGGATTTTCGGAGTTTCATCCGAGTCGTGTCACGCTTCAAGGATTATCGTGTCAACGATTCAACGTGGACTGGCCCCATCGCTCCTGCGGGAGTGACTCACAATCTCACATTCGCATCTGACGCCGAGCAGCGGCGGTATCGTGATTGGGACATGTCGCTTGGCGCCGCGAGTACAGACGTCTATTACGCCGAATTTGATGATCTCGCTCCAGCTGAGTGGGCTGCTGCGAGTCCTGATGGCGGAATTCATTTCAGCCCTCGCAACGTTGGTGATGTAGTTCGATTCAACAGAATCGAAGGACTCTTCACCGGTGTTGGGTTCAAAGCGGATCTGCCTGACAACAAAGGCTCTCGCTCGATTCGCGCATCTGCGGGTTACGCCTGGGCTGAGGGCACTGCGCGCGGAATGCTCGGCGCAGAACAGGTACGTGGGCGAACGATTGCCGGCCTTCGTCTCGAAAAGGCACTGTCTCACACAAATGATTTTCAGCTTCCGTTTGCGTGGGGCTCATCAGTCAGCGCGCTGCTCGGAAGCAGGGATGACTTCGACTATCTGGACCGAAGCACCGCTACCATCTACGCATCACGAACGATCGGGGCAAAGAACCGCTCACTGGTGCGAGGCGAGATTGGCGCCGGGCGCGATGCAGCGGTCGTGCAGAACATCTCGAAAGGATTGTTTGTTACCGAGGGTCAGGGGTTCCGTCCGAATCGCGGCATCAGGGAAGGGAGCTACGTCAGTACTGGAGCGTCGGTTGAATTGAACCCGGATGTAAGTGGACTGTTCGTGAATCGTGGAGTCGGCATACGGCTTCTATACAGTGGCGCGGATGGGGAGCTGTCGTGGCATCGCGTTGAAGCCCGCACTGCAATGCGTCGCGAGCTCGGCCCATTTCAACTCTTCGCACGCGCCGATGCCGGCGCACTGATCGGAGAACCCGTTCCGCAGGCGCTGTTCGAGGTCGGAAGCTCCGAGGGTCTGAGCGCGTATGACTACAAGCAGTTCGCAGGCGATCGCGCAGCGCTGGCCCGCGCTGTTGTCGGGTATACGTTGCCATTCTTGCGGGCACCAATACGGCTCCCGAGTCGCCTCATACTTCCGGGAATTGCTCCGGGGATCGCTGCGGGAATTCACGCAGGCTGGACTGGTGTTTCAGGTGCCGCTGCCGAGCGGGCAATTCTGGAGTTGGGCAGCACTGTGAATGCGCAGGGTCAGCTTGTTCCTATCTCACAGCCGACTAATGGCGTTCGAGCATCTGCGGAATTTCTGCTCACATTCTTCAGTGGATCGGTCGCTGTGGGGGTTGCGCGCGAGATTGACAGGTCTGGACCCTGGAAACTGACTGCACGGATGGGCCAGGGGTTCTAGGTGGCACCCAACTTGAACGTTGTGTTCACAGTCATTCAAAAGAGGAACACAGAAATGCATGTATTCAAGTCATCACGCGCACTCGGTGCGTTCACACTTCTCGGCGCATTGACCCTCTCGGGTTGCGCGGCAATGAGCCAGAAAGAGCGCGGTGCAGTAATTGGTGCTACTGCTGGTGCAGCAGTTGGCGGAGTAATTGGAAACCAGACCGGATCGACAGCGCGCGGCGCGATCATCGGCGCAGTTGTCGGCGGTGCTGCAGGTGCGGTGATCGGTCACCAGATGGATCAGCAGGCGAAGGAACTGGAGCAGAATATCCCAGGCGCGACAATCGCGCGTGTTGGAGAGGGAATCGCAGTCACCTTCTCATCGGGAATTCTTTTTCCGTACAACTCGACTGACATTCTTCCTGCGGGACGGACGAATCTCGATCAGCTCGCTGCAAGTCTTCAGAAGTATGCCGACTCAGACGTCCTGATCGTCGGGCATGCGGACAGCGATGGATCGGACACATACAATCTCGACCTCTCGCAGCGCCGAGCAAACGCGGCGTTGGCCTACCTTCAGGCTCGCGGCGTTCCATCGACGCGCGTTCATGCGACGGGCAAGGGCGAAGCTGAGCCAATCGCGTCAAATTCCACTGAAGCGGGTAAGCAGCAGAATCGCCGTGTGGAAATCGCGATATATGCGAGCGAAGCGTATAGAAATCGCGTGAAGGCGGGAAACCAGTAGGAGCTTTACTGCCACTTAAGAACTACCAAGCTAGGAGCAGCGCGCTTTGAGCAATGAGCTTGGAGCAGCTCCGGGCTGCCCGCTTTGAGCGAGCTGCTCCCAGCCTGGTAGTTCTTAAGTGGCATTTAAAAAGCTGTAACACAACAGCCCCGAGTCTCTCGACTCGGGGCTTCTGTTTTATGCGCCTGGAG
>JANLYJ010000303.1:0-5772 GCA_031365555.1 Gemmatimonadaceae bacterium
AGTAGACAGCTTTGCCCTCAGGAAAACTGACGAACTCTCGGGCGGCGAGTGGCAGCGCGTCAGGATTGCGCGGGCATTGGCGCAGGAGAGCCGCGCCATCGTTCTCGATGAGCCAACGACATTCCTGGACATCTCCCATGAAATGGCGCTGTTCGAGCTGCTCGACGGACTTGCCAGGGAAGGACTCGCCGTACTCGTGGTTTCGCACGAGCTGAACCTTGTCTCACGTTTTGCCTCCAGGATAGTTCTGCTGCGCGAAGGTAAAGTCGTTGCGGCAGGAACCCCCGCCGAGGTGATGAAGACGGACATTCTCGAGCGGGTGTTCGACTGGCCGTTGCATGTAATGCACGACGACGTAATTGGCGCACCAACTCTGTTTCCACTGCGACAGTCCTCCCACCCAAACAAAAGAATTAACTCGTTATGAAAATCCAGACTGCGTTAGGGCTCTTCGCGTGTTCAGCCCTTGTCCCTGCGACGGGCATCGCACAGGCTCGCGACAGCGTGAACCTTCCTAACATTGTTGTCAGTGCGACAAAGACTCCTAGCGATAAGTCGAAACTTGGCGTACCGGTGACGGTGATATCTGGGGCAGAGTTACGCGCCAAGGGAATTACGCGCGTCGTTGACGCACTGCGGGAAACTCCAGGGATATCCATTGTTCAAAACGGATCGGTTGGTTCGGTCAGTTCCATCTTCCTTCGTGGCGGCGAAAGCAGATACACGAAAGTGCTTCTGGATGGAGTCCCCCTGAATGCTCCGGGTGGCTACATCGACCTTAGCCACCTGACTACCGACAACATCGAACGCATCGAGATTGTGCGCGGGCCGTCATCAGTTGTTCATGGTGCTGACGCAGTAGCCGGAGTCGTCCAGATATTCACGCGGACGGGCGGTGGAAGCGCACGCTCCACGGCATCTGCGCGCACTGGATCGCTGGGAACAAGAGAGGTAGAGCTTTCGACGTCAGGTCTGGCGGGAACAACAGCGTATGCGCTTGGAGGAGGATTCCACTCTACCGAGGGATTGCACGCTTTCAACAATGAATACAAGAACGGAACCGTCAGCGGATCGCTGAGCTTGCCAGTGGAGAACGTTGCGAATTTCCGGCTGGTGAGCAGGTATACGACTGCCGAGTATCACTATCCAACCGATTACACCGGTGCTCCGGTTGATACGAATTCCTATCGTGTGCAGCACCGTTTGATCTCTACAATTCAGGCGGACAGGGATCTCGGAGCCAATGTTCGTGCAGTTGTGTCGGCTGGCGGGAACGACCTGCGCGACCTGACGGAAGACATTCAGGTTCCTTTTGGAACCAAGACGCGCCTGAACGTTGCTTCGCGCTCGGTGGTGTTCCGGCGGTTTGCGGATGCGCGCGTTACTACAGACTTGTCCCGGGGTGCGAATTTCACTGTTGGCGCTGCCTATCAGCGAGAGAGGGAAGCTGCAGCGAACCTTAAACGGCCACTCAATGGAACATGGAGTGAAACCAGTGCGTTTCGTGCGGCTCGCACCAACGCCGCTTTTTATTCAGAGCTGCTGGGAACTCCGTACGAGAAGGTTTCGTACACGCTTAGCGAACGTCTCGACCGCAATTCTGATTTCGGAAACTTCGAAACCCATTCCGCCGCAGTCAGTATTCAGGCGCTTCGCACAACGCGCGTTCGCGCATCCTTTGGGACGGCATTCAATGCGCCTGCATTCGCCCAGCTGCGCGCCACGCTTTACACGACCGCCAATCCCGACCTTGACCCCGAGCGCAGCTCAACATGGCAGGTTGGAGTCGAGCAATCCCTGATGTCAGGAGTCGCCATTGCCGCGACGCTCTTCAGGCAGCGCTACAGTCAAATGATTCAGTATGTCTCCGGCGGGCCGCCAACCTTCATGGGGAGCTATTCGAATCTTTCTGCCGCAACTGCAAACGGATCCGAACTGGAGCTTACCGTGGATCCTTCGGTCTGGAACGCCGCACTGCGCGGAGTCGTGGTTAGCGGCAATTATTCAGAGGTCCGCCCTCGCGTAGCAAGTCTGAACGGCTCCTACGCCGGATCACTCAAGGTTGGTGATGCTCTAATTCGGAGACCTACTCACTCGGCGAATCTTTCGACGTCAGTCTCGAGGAGGCGGTGGGATCTGTCGGCTGTGGTAAACAGAGTCGGCCGTCGCCCCGATGTTGACTTCAGTAAATTCCCGTCGCCAACAGTGACGCTCGATGCCTACACCCGCATCGACCTCGCCGGCTCGATTGGACTTCAGTCAGTGCGCTTGGGCAACTGGGCCGCAACGCTGCGAGCGGAAAACGCGACTGGCGCAACATATGAGGACGTTGTCGGATTCAGGGCTCCTGGACGCCTTGTTTTTGTCGGACTTCGCTGGGGGTCGCAGCAGAGGTAGCTAGCGCGCGGTGTTAACGTTGTAGCATGGATGCTCTCACTACCGACGCCATTGTCCTGCACGCGTTCGACTATCTCGAGACATCGAGAATCGTGCGGCTGCTCACGCGCGACGCCGGCGTCGTGTCGGTACTTGCGCGCGGCGCAAAGAGGTCGCGTGCGCGCTACGGATCCGGAATGGACCTGTACGCTGAGGGAGTCGTACAGATAAGCATCAAGCCTCAGCGGGATCTCCACAATCTCAATAGCATGGAGGTTACCCGCTCTCGAGCGGGCATCGCTCAGGGTATCGGCCGCTTTACCGCTGCCGCCGTCATTTCCGAGTTGGTCATGCGCTTTGTGGGCGAAGAATCCGGGTCGGACCTGTTCGACGTTGCCAGCCACCTGTTCGACGAGCTTGCTGAATCTCCGGCGGAGGAAACGGTTCAGGCAGGAGTCGCGGGAGCGTGGAGGTTGATCGCGGCACTTGGACTCACGCCTGCACTCGATGTTTGCGCGAACTGCCACAGTGAAATCCCGCCCGACAGTGACGCACTCTTCTCGCATCGCGCCGGTGGTGTGTTATGCACCAAATGCGGAGCACTCGTGGCCGGCGTAAGACGTTTGCCTGCTACAGCACGCGCGACTATCAGTCTCTGGCTGGACGCGTCGCGCACAGTGCTGCTCACCGATCTCGAACAGCGTGCGCACCAGAGACTACTTCGAGAGTTTGTCCAGGAGCATCTCAGTGAGGACCGGCCCCTCAAGGCATTCCATGTGTGGGAGCGCGAACGCTGGAGTGATGGTTGATCCTGGGAACTGCAGGTCACATCGACCATGGCAAGACGTCTCTGGTTCGGGCGCTCACCGGCGTTGACACCGACAGGCTTCCTGAAGAGAAGAAACGTGGCATCACGATAGATCTCGGCTTCGCCCCGCTCAAACTCGATGGAGTCGGAACCGTCGGTGTTGTGGACGTTCCCGGACACGAGGGATTTGTTCGAACAATGCTCGCAGGCGCGAGCGGAATAAATTTGGGACTCCTCGTTGTCGCGGCCGACGAAGGCGTGATGCCACAGACGCGCGAGCACCTGGAAATATTACGCTTGCTCGGTGTGCCCGTTCCTGTGGTGGCCGTCACAAAAGCCGATATAGCCGACGAGGAATGGCGAAATCTTGTGACCGAGGATGTTCGCTCACTGGTCGCTGCGCAGCAGGCCTCACCTCCTCATGTCATTCCAACTTCGATCGTGACGGGAGAGGGAATCGAGGACATTCGTACCGCGCTCGCACTCGCGTTCGCGGATATTACGCCTTCCTCAGATGAAGATCTGTTTCGAATGCCCATCGACCGGGTGTTCACCATCAAGGGAACTGGAACTGTTGTGAGTGGAACAGTATGGAGCGGGTCAGTGCGAGCTGGAGACGCGCTGCGCTTGCTTCCATCTGACAAGGAGGCGCGGGTCCGTCGGGTTGAAAGCCATGGCGCGATTGTCGAACGCGGCGTAACAGGCAGTCGCTCCGCGATTGCGCTTTCCAATGTTGCGGTGGAAGAGGTCGAGCGTGGCGATGTCCTCGTAGACAATCCGCTCTGGAGACCAACTTCCCGCATTGCCGCGCGGGTGTCGGTGACGAAGGAGTTCCGCGCAGCCGTGCTGAAAGGAAGACTGGTGCAGCTCCATCTTGGAACTGCGGCTGTAGCGGCAAGAGTGCGATTCCCATTCGCAGGCGCGGAACACGATTCCGACTATGCGATTGTCAGTCTCAAGGAGTCGCTTGTCGCACGGGCAGGCGACCGATTCGTTATCCGGTCACTGTCGCCGGCCGCAACCGTGGGTGGTGGAGTGGTGGTGGATCCTTACCCTGCGCGCGGCTCGATCAAGGAATCGATTTCCGAGGCGGCAACACCCGAAAAAGTTTTGCAGCTCCTGCGGTTTGCCGGGGTGCGAGGGATTGCTAACGGCGAGCTTCCGGTCAGGCTGGGGGTATCGCCTTCCGCCTCCCGATCTCTGCTGGATGGCATGACTGGCGTGATCGAAAAGGATGGAATCCTGTTCGCGGCTGATGTGGCAGACGGTCTGGAGGCTCGGATTTTTTCAATAATCCGGGAAAAAGAAGTAAACGATCCACTCGCTCGAGGTGTCTCACTTTCAACGGCGAGGATGTCTACGCGCGCCGAGGAATTGTTCGACTTTGTGGTGCGGCGAGTGAGTGATCGGGGAGAGTTTGTAGTGGAGGACGGCCTCATTCGTCGCACCACCTGGGCGCCTTCGCTTGACGAAAGCACGCAAAAGCTTGCCGATTCTGTATTGCATGATATTTGCGCTTGTTTGAAGGAGCCGCCAAGTGTCGCGGAGCTGGTCAGGACGCGTGGCAACCGGGTTCCGGAGGTCCTTCGATTTCTTCATAAGGAAGGCCGGCTGATCCAGGTTGAAACGGACCGGTATTATGACACTGTAGTGGTAGGGGAACTGATTGGCACGCTTCGGGGTCGCATGAAGGGGGGGCAGGTGTACTCACCCGCCGAGCTGCGCGAGATCCTCGGGTTTTCCCGGAAGTATCTGATCCCGTTTTTGGAGTACTGTGACCGTTTGGGGGTGACAGAACGCAGGTTTGAGGGGCGGGTGTTACGGGGGCAGGGCTAGGCCGTCTTTTCTTGACAGTGTCTGTAGTAGCCCGTAACTTCGCCACAGATCTACAGTTGGACACTTTCGTATAGGAGTAGTCGCTTAGAACCCTTTTATCGTCAGCCTGGAGAAGTAAAATGAAATATCTGTGGGGGGCTTTGCTGTTGCTCTCCCTCAGCGCGTTCATGCCAGCGTCAGCTGCCGGACAGGGTTCCACTCCTCAAACCGGCCGAGGACGCGGCGCCGGATTGGAACTGGGACAGAATTTTCCAAACCCAGTCACTTCGGACACAAGGATTCCGTTCACAATTGGCGATGCCAGTTGCTCGGATCCGAGCCGGTTGTACCGCGTAAGCTTGCGGATTTACAATGTTGTGGCGCAGCTGGTTGCTGTGCCGGTCCTGCAAGGCGGAACTGGGAATGTCGCTGGTGGAGATCCGATCGATAACGTTTACCTGACCTGCGAGAAGTACACGGCGTATTGGGATGGCACCTATCTCAACACCCAGCAGGGAGTAGCACCGGGAGTGTACCTCTTCCGGCTCGAAGTAGACGGAAAAGCGGTCGTGAAGAAGATGCTGGTATCGAAATAAGCTGAGTTAATGGCAGAGGGGCGTTCCGAATGTCGGAGCGCCCCTCTTTTTTTGTCTCAAATGGCGCCAGATTGACAGGCAGTGCGGGTATTCGAACTGCTTGGTTACGCGGAGCGCGCGGGGGGTTCGCGGGGGGCGCGGGAACGGCAAAAATCGTGGGAACTGCAACTACTCTCA
>JANLYJ010000292.1:0-1663 GCA_031365555.1 Gemmatimonadaceae bacterium
TATGAATTCGGAACGTTTTTTGTCTCTCGATTTGAATTACGGGCGGCGCGTGGATTCGGAGATGTATGAATACTTGATGGATAACGGAATGACACGCGACGAATATCATTTTTTTCTGAACAATCGTCTCAAGCATCACTGCATAATGGGAAACGATTATTACATCACCAACGAACATCGCGTCGCCGCAGACGGGAGCACGAAACCGGCGGGCGAAATCTTCGGTTACGGCGAAATAACCTGGCAATACTATGACCGCTATCGTTTGCCGATTATGCATACCGAGACAAATCTTTGGCAGGGCGCGAGCGGCGACGAAGCAGTCAACTGGTTGTGGAAAGAATGGGCAAACGTGCTGCGCTTGCGCAACGATGGTATTCCGATTGTCGGTTTTACGTGGTATAGCCTGACTGACCAGATAGATTGGGACACGGCTTTGCGCGAATCTAATAATCTGGTTAATCCACTAGGATTGTATGATTTGGACAGAAAAATTCGTCCGGTCGGCGCGGCTTATAAACAATTAATCAGCAGTTGGCGCGATGTTTTGCCGACGCAGAGCGTCTGCCTCCAAGTGCCGCTCGTCAAACCGAGTCAATACCAAGAAGAATGGGCGATGATGAAACGTGTTGAAGCGAAAAGCAAAAAAGGGGCAATGGCGACTGCGCCCGCTAATGCTGACAAGTAAGGAAATCAAAAATGAGATTTACTGACAAAGTAGCAATTGTTACGGGCGGAGCGAGCGGCATCGGGCTGGCAACGGCCATGCGACTCGCGCAGGAGGGGATGAACATTGTCCTCGCCGACATCCAGCAATCCGCGCTCGACGTCGCGGTCCCGAAAGTCGGTGCGACTGGTGTGAAGGTGCTCGGCGTCCAATGCGACGTCGCGAAACTCGATTCGGTCCAGGCACTCGCCGATCAGGCATTCGCCGAGATGGGCAAGGTCCACCTGCTGTTCAACAATGCCGGAGTCGCGGTGTTCGGATTGATGCAGGAGATGAGCCACCAGGACTGGGAATGGCTTATGAATGTCAACCTGTGGGGAGTCATTCATGGCATCGAGGCGTTCCTGCCACGGATGATCGCCCAGGGTGAGGGCGGGCACGTCGTGAACACCGCTTCGTTTGCTGGCCTCGTGGCGAACAGCGGCCTCGGGGTGTACTGCGTCACGAAGTACGCGGTGGTCGGCCTCTCCGAATGTCTCTTCCGGGATGTGAGCAACGAAGGGATCGGCGTCTCCGTGCTCTGCCCAATGCAGGTGACGACGAACATCTACGATTCGACCCGGAACCGTCCGGATGAACTTGGCGGGCCCGCCGAGCCAGCTCCGAGGCGGGAGGGTTCGCTCGAAGCGAGCATCAGCGCGGACCAAGTGGCGGAGATGGTGTTCGAGGCCGTGAAGAAACGCGAACTGTACATCCTCACTCACCCACAGAGCCGTGGCCCGATCCGCCGCCGCTTCGAGCGGATTGACCGCTCGTTCGAAAGTTAAGCGCGCCCGGCGCGGCGGAGTAAGGGGAACTCCGATAGTATCGAACTAACCATTAACTCGAACCGAAGGATCAGCTTGTGACCCGGCTCATGCAGGGTGACAAAGAAATCAGCCGGACGGGTGATCCGGTTGAACTGTTTCCCAAGCCCACAGGTCCGGTTCCGGCGAG
>JANLYJ010000318.1:0-5815 GCA_031365555.1 Gemmatimonadaceae bacterium
ATAAGCCGTCAGCACATCGCTGCCGTCACGCATTTCGGTGAAATATTTCGCCAGGCCGTCGGCATCAAGATGCGACGGTAGCGATTGCACTACGCTTTGCCACAACGTTTCGTCGTTTAAGGTGACTGCTTTCGATGTGCGCTGTTCCAAGCAGGAATGTGCGACACAGTCCGGCGCGAGGCGCCAGGTGTCGATCCTGATGAGAAGGTCGTCTTCTGGCACGGCAACTTATCGAAGGCGATGAAAAGGGCTTCGCAGTGTGGGCGATCTGGAAAACGTAAGAAGGCGACTGTTTTAATCAATGAATTCATGGAATTGTATATACTGGCGTGCATTGGTTTTCCAATGCGCATATAACAAAGTGATGAATTTCAATAGCTTGAATGTAACCCCGCACGCGTCTTTTATCTTGATGTCAAAAAAGCACCATTCCGAATACACGCAATTACACAAATAGATAGCTTCTGAAATCGTCGTTGGTCACAGGGTGACACGGGCAAGACAAAAAGCGCGCTCAAGCATATGGGCGTTCAATGTAAAACTTGCGGCTCGTGGCTCCGAAGGGAACTACACCTACGCCGCCTCGTCCTTCCGCGTCGGGCGAATCAGAATCTCTGCTGGTATCCCGAGCGTCTCGTGCAATCTCCGGATCATGGCAATTGACAGTGCTCGTTTGCGCGACAGCACCTCTGCGATCCGTGTGCGCGTGCCGATCATCGCTTCCAAGTTCTTACGCGTCAGTCCTTGCTGCTCCATTCGGAATTTAATGGCTTCGATTGGGTCAGGCGGGTCGATCGGGTAGCGTCGCTCCTCGTATACCTCGATCAGGGTCGCGAGCACGTCAAGTCGGTCGCCTTTCGGCGTCCCGGACTTGGCACCCCACAACCGCTCGACCTCTGAAAGAGCCGCTTCGTAGTCCGCCTCTGTGCGGATCGGTTTGATTTCAGTCGCCATGCTGCACCGTCCTGACATCGATTCGGTCGTAGTCCGCGTGAGTTCCAATCCATTTTATGAAGACCAGCGCCTTCTCAAAATCGACGGCTACAACCAGCCGATAGCTGTTGCCCTTGATGTTGAACACAATGCGATCCGCCGCGATGATGCTGGCCGTCGCATAGTGTCGCTTCACATCGGCGGTGTTTGACCACTCTGCCGCTCTGACCTCCGCGTACCAGGCGTCAAGCGCAGCTTTCAGCGCCGGCCTATCCCGGTGGCCGGTGCGTGCGTCAACGAACTGCTTCAATGTGCGCCGGGCAATGATCCGCATCTCGGGTTGTTACCATGCGCCCATTTTGGGCGCAAGGCGATGGCGATGGCGATGGCGATCGCGGATGTGGTGTAAGCGTGGGCTGATGGCACACGTGTTTCACGCAACAGCGATGTCGATTGTCGCGTGCATTTTGGACACGAAGTGTGGCGCTGTGGATGCGCAGCTCGTTGAACAAGCGCGAATATTATGAACCCGACGGCATTTCCAGATCCCAGTTGTCGAGGTGATGGAATTGGAATCGAGAGGACCGCGCGCGCGAACAGTACGTCAAGATGGCCCGCCACCGGAGCCGCTGCACGCGGCCAACCCGCCAGGTCCCTGATCCAACCTCTTGCACGTTGAGAGATGCCCCTGCATTGTACCAACCTTCGTGTGCGTTCTGGGGGACTTGATGCTCGATCCAATTCCAACCGGCTCACATCTGGTGAGCCAGCGCCGTGTCGTCGGCCTGCCGCTCTACACGCACCACGGCATTTACACTGGCGACGACAAAGTCATCCACTATGCGGGGAACAGCGGAGATCCTGCTGCCGACGGCCAGAAGGTCCAGATCGTTGGTCTTGATCGCTTTCATGGCGGCCTGGGCTATTGGGTCGTGCCGCACGGACACACTCGTTATTCGCCGGACGACGTGGTTGCCCGAGCCCGCTCAAGGCTCGCGGAGGACGGCTATTCTGTCTTCTCGAACAACTGCGAACACTTCTGTAACTGGGTCGTCGATGGTGACCATCTCAGCCAGCAGGTTGATCTCGGCGCATTGGCGACCGGAACGACGAGCGGCGCCATCGGCGCCATCGTAGGCGGCATCGCTATCCCAGGCGCGGCTGCCGCAGCAACTGGTCTTGCAGGCGGTGCCGCCATGATGAAAGGCTTGGCCGTCGTCGGTGCTGTCACTGGCGGCGCGATCGGTGGCCTTGCGACGGCAGGAGGCGCACTGGGGTTGGCGTCGGCGCTTGCCATCAACAAGACGCTTCTCGCCGATGCCGAGGTACATACCGAAGATGAGGCCGAAGCGCGCAAGATCGGCAGAGCCGCGTCATACACAGGAGCGGTCGGTGCCGCCGCCGGTACGGTTGCCACCGTCAGCGCGGCTGGCGCCGTGTCCGGCTTGTCGGCAGCTGGCATTACCAGCGGCTTGGCGGCGGTCGGCGGCACAGTCGGCGGAGGCATGGCGGCTGGCATCGCCATTGGCGTCGCCGCGCCCGCCGTGGTCGCTGTCGGCGCGGGCTACGGAGCCTATAAGCTGGCGCAGAACAACGAGACCGTGCGCGACGGCCTGATCAAGGCGGGCGACGTTGTGGGTGACGCGGCCAAGAAGGGCGCTGACATCGCGGGTCAGGCTGTCAACGTTGCTGCTCCGGTCGTGGCAGATGCTGCATCGGCTGTTGGCGAGCTTGCCAAGAAGGGCCTGCTGTCGCTCTTGGGTTCGGTCGAAGCTGGAGCGGCAGCGCTCAAGAAGAAACTGGATGGCGGGGAGCAGGCGTGAAATGGGCAAAGAAACAGGTGTGGTGCCGGGGAGGAGGTGTTGCTCCTCAAAGTGACTGCCGCTTCTGCCTTGTCTATACTTTGTCGCCAACAGTCAGTGCCGGTGCGATGAATGTGGCTCGTTGATCGTGTCCCGTTGGTGGACTTCTACGATGGGTATCAGAAGGCCCTCAGGGAGCAAGGGGTAACGTTCCTACTCCTGGCTCTGATCCGCGATGCCGACGCACCTCTGTTCTATGAAGATCTCGAACGGTACTGGTCCGCTTTGGACGACGTCACTGGTCCTAACATTGTCTTCGCCGTAGCAGGCCCGGCAGTTGCCGACCGAATGAACACCAGGAGCATCCTCTTCGATCCAGAGGTGTCTCATTTCACACCTCAGTTTGCGGTCGCCAGTAATCGTGATGGGCAGCCGATCCGGAATATTCGCCCAGGTGACGAGCCACTCTACCTCAAATATATCGACGACCCCGACAGTGATCAAAGCATGCTGCCTGCTTCATTGCATCGGCGCTTTGCTCGCCCGGCTCGGGACCTTGCAGCCGCGAACACAAGCCAAATCGGATCACTCGTCCGTCATCTGTCGTTGTCGGAATCCCAAGTTCCATGCCTGCACCTGACGTTCTTTGGAAAAGCGGGCGATCAAACAGCTATCGTACCGCTTCGAGGCTCCCCAGAGTTCAGTATCTATACAACGTGCAAGGATCTAGTTGAATACTTCGGCGCATTCTTTCCCGTTGCAGACCTCAAGAGGTTCGACAGACTCGAACAAGCGGCAGCTACTATGGTTCGCGAACTTGCCAGCCGAAGGGATCGGCTGAAAGATGATCTTGACAAGTTTGCGAAGAATGCACCGGGACCAAATGACCACCGGGCGATTGAAATTGCTGACGAAGTGCGTGTCATAATTGCCAACCAACGTGTGCCTGAACAGGCCGAATTCGTGGACGGAATCTTAGAAGCGATCCTGTACGGTGGGCGGACTAGGCCCAGGCTGGATAAGATCAAGTCGAAGATCGCCACGCTTCAACCCGACGGCAGTGGAGCTCGACAAATCGAGCTACAGCTCGAACTGGTCGAGCTCACATACCAGAAACGCAGTCTGGCAAATTTCCAAGGCGACTTGGATCGCCAGCACGTGATGGACCTTGAGAAGTGCAAGGGTTCGCTGAGCCAAACAGAACAGGATTTGATAGAGGCGGAAGGCAAAGTTGATGAAGTCAAGGCGTCGCTCACACTCGCCGTGCAAAACGAGAAAGGTGGTCGTGAGCGATTCCTCCTCGAGGCCGAGCCGAAATTTGCGAACCTTGCTCGCGTGACATTTGATACTGCCGAAAGGCACCGTTGGAAGTTCTTCGTTTCGTACCCGTCACCAGATCGGGCCGCTGCGGAACAAGTATTCCGCCTGCTTGAGAAGTGGGGACGAACATTTATGGACAAGTTCTGCTTGTTGCCGGGCGATCAGTGGCGCAGGAAAATCCCCGATATTCAGGGCAATAGCGACATGAGCATTCTGGTCATGACTCGCCACACGGCTGGTGCACACTTCCAGATTTCTGAAATCCATAGGGCGATCAGCTTGATGAGGTCGTCAAAGCATCGGATCTTGCCGCTTTATGTTGGTGAGGACGTGCCGACCGAGTTTGGCCTGGAACAGATCCATTCGATTCGAGGTCGAAGCGTAAAAGAGGCGGCAGAGCGGTTGAATCTCTACCTCGAAAGCTTCGGCAGCCAACCAGTCTGAAGGTAAGCATGTGATCCGTCCGAGAAATCGGCATCGAAGGAGGATGCGGCATGTCAGGATTGTGGAACCAACCAGACGTCCCGCACAAGGGCTGGACATGCTTCGAGGTCGAGGATCTGCAAGCCGCCGAAGGTTCGTGCGACATGTGCCTCCGAGAATCCATTCGTTACGTCCACCATATGCAGCACCCCGGCTACGCCGACACAGTTGCTGCCGGGTGCATGTGCGCCGAGAAGATGGAAGACGACTATTCCTTAGGGAGCCGACCATCGGCGGCCAAGCAGCGCGAGGCGATACTTCGCAATGCCACTTCACGTCGGGGTCGGTGGTTGTCGCTTCAGTCCTGGCGGACATCGAAGAAGGGAAACCCGTGGATCAAGAAAGATGGCCTGATTGTCACTGTGTTCGCAGCCGATGCACGTTTCAAATTCAGCATCAAGTTGAACGCGGGGAACAAATCCTATTTTTCTTCGCGCTCGTATCTGACTGCTGACGCGGCTAAGCTTGCATCGTTCGATGCGTTGACCTTGCTGCAATCTGAACATTTGCTACCAAACCGACGCGCCTCGGAATAGAAGACATGGGTCGCTTCCTGCCAACAGCATCGAGGTCTCGGTCGGTCCCTACTTAAACTCAATCGGGCGCGCCGTCGCGACGGCCTTGCGACCATCGAGGCCAACACCATCCTGATATTGCCGAAGGGTACCGTCAGGTTGCTCGATGAAGGTGTCACGGTCGTTCACGCCGCCGCTCTTGTCCGCGCATTGTTGGGTCTTCTCGCCGAGGGTGGTCTTCGGGCGGCATAACAAGCCCGGTGTTTGCCAAGCCCTTTTGGCACCGCTTGGTGCCTTGATCAGGACGAGTGGCGACCAGCGTAGATTGCCGCCCGCACCAAGGGCGCTGCGACTATCTGAGCCATCGGCGCAAACGTCGAAGTGATCGAGGCCCCGGCTCGGGTGGTTGGTGATGACGATGAGGCTGCATAACCCACATGGGTCTAGCCAAGTGCCCACGATGGTCTCGGTCGGCTGGAGCAAGCTCTTCGTGACCTCGATCAGAGCAGGAAGCGGCTTGGCGTCCGGGCCGCTGATGCCGAACTTGCAATTGGCATCGGTCTGGGCCTTGGCGACATCATGCACGCTGACGAGTGCCAGAACCAAGGTCGCGACAAACGGCAAGGTCTGACTGTGCATGGCGCCCCACGTGGATGCGGTCGAGCAGCCGACCTCAAGCATTTAAGCCTCATCGTAGAGGTAACCATTATCCCGAGTAAGCGCGTCGTGTCGGCCGCCAGCTTATCCACAACTGGGGAAAAA
>JANLYJ010000327.1:0-5245 GCA_031365555.1 Gemmatimonadaceae bacterium
CTTGCCTACGCCAAGGCCGACCCACGCGTAGCGAACGGAAACAAATCGTAACTGCACTGCCGCAGAGACCTCAGAACGACATTGATAGTTAGGCCGCGAAAGCTCGTTCCCCCTAAGAACTAGTACTACGAACTCAATATGTCGTTCTGAGGTCTCTGAGGTCTCTGAGGTCTCTGCGGCAACGCAGTTAAAAAATGCTCAAAAAAAAGGGAGCCGCTTACGCGACTCCCTTTCTCTATTCGAAAGCCAGCTCTGAACTACTTACCGCAAGCGAGCGTTGACCGACCCGACTGCGATGGGATCCAGATGGCAAGACCTGAAGCTTTTGCCGTCGCCGTGTTCGCACCGGCCGCTTCGCCAAGCACGTTCACGCCCGTCTTGTTCTGCTGAACAGGATTTGCGATGAGTCCGTTTGCGCCAACTTCAGCTGCGCGCTTACGCATCACGTCGCGCATCTGGTTGTCAGTGGTCCATACCGAGTTTCCTTCGGCATTGATCCAGGCGAGCTCGTAATAGTCCGCGGGAACATCAGTGCGGCCGCTGTAAACTTCGACTGCGTTTACGCAAGTCGCGGCACGCGCCATACGCGGGTTCACGTCGGTCGTTGTCGTCCTGACTCCGCACGCTGCAGCTCCGAACGCCAGCGCGACTGGCAGGATCTTGAAAACTTTATTCATTGGGTCTCCTTGCTCGTTGAGTTAACAAGGAGACATAGTGCAAGGGTGGGACCTTAGCGACTCAGCAGTAGGTCGCAGTTAATCGTCTTTTTGCCCGAAGACCGCGAGGTTGGAGCTGTGACCGGGATTCACCTTTTTGTCAGGGTAGATCCAGTGGAATGCCTGGTTGACAGCTACTGCCGCTTCACCAAATCCGGTCGCGATGAGCTTCAGCTTTCCGGGATAAGTAGTGATGTCGCCGGCAGCATACACGCCGGCGCGGCCCGTCTCCATCATGCTATTCACGACAATTTCGTCTTTCTCGACCTGCATTCCCCACTGGCCAAGCGCGCCGATATCTGAAACGAATCCGAGCATCGGCAGCACAACGTCGCAGTCGATTTCGCGCGTGGTTTTTTCCTTGATCTGCTTCACGACAATCCCGCGCATCGTGTCGCCGTCTGCGAGAACATCAGCGAGCTCGTGGAACGGCAGCATGAGCGTCTTTCCTTCAGCGTGCGCCTTTTCAACTTCGGCGACAGTCGCGCCATGCGCGCGGTACCGGTCGCTCCTGTGTACAAGCGTTACTGCTGCCGCGCGATCGCGCAGCTGGTGCGCCCAATCGAATGCAGAGTCTCCGCCGCCGATGATGACAATCTTCTTTCCCTTGAATTCGTCGGGGTTATTCACGCGATCAAAAATCCCGCGACCGTACCATGGCTCTGCGCACGCCTGCGGAAGTTTCCGCGGACTGAACGCGCCAATACCTGCAGCAACCAGGACCGAACGCGTTGGAAAACGATCGGTGGAAGTGACGAGCACAAAATGTCCGTCCTCTTCCTCGAGCCCAACAACATTCTGATTGAGGTGCACTTTGGGATTGAACTGAGCCGTCTGCTCAGCCAGCGACTTCACTAAATCCTTGGCGAGAACTTTTGGGAATCCCGCAACGTCGAAGATGTATTTCTCCGGATACAACGCGACCAGCTGCCCGCCGAGCTCGGGGAGCGCGTCAACTATCTGAGTCGTCGCGCCGCGCATTCCGCCGTAAAACTGCGCAAAAATTCCAGTCGGCCCGCCGCCGATGATCGTGATATCAACGAGATCGTGAGTCATTTGAGGAGAATATAGTGCGCCCTTTTGGAGTTAAAAGCGCGTTATGGGTTTTGGGTTATCGGTTGTGAGTTAGTCGGTCAAACTGACAAACTGAAAACTCATCACCCACAACCCACAACCCGTCGTTCGGGCCCAGAATCCGCGTTAGATTCAACTCATAATGAAGATCTATACCAGAACAGGCGACAAAGGCGACACTGGCCTCTTCGGCGGCAGTCGCGTAGACAAGGATCACCCGCGCGTTGATGCATATGGTGTCGTCGACGAGCTGAACGCCGTCCTCGGAATGGCGCGCGCAGCCAACCGTGAGCCGCGCATCAACGAGATCATTCTCGGAATTCAGCGCGATCTCTTCAGCATCGGTGCCCTGCTGGCGACGCCCGATCACCAGAAAATGGAAGATCATCTCACCAAGGCGGTCATTGGCGAGAACAGGATCGCCGAGCTCGAATCGTTCATCGATGAATGCGACCGTGACCTGCAGCCGCTCAAGTCATTCATCATCCCGGGCGGAACTCAGTGCGCATCCGCACTGCATTTCGCCAGAACCGTCTGTCGTCGCGCAGAACGTCAGGTCGTTTCCCTCGGCAAGGAGCTTCAGCTGCCGCCGATTGTGGTCGTGTATATCAACCGGCTTTCCGACCTGCTCTTTACCCTCGCGCGGCTCGCGAATTCGCGCGCAGGAAACACAGAAGAAACCTGGTAAGTGACGAAGTCTGAAACCGACTTCGGAGTAGGGTATCCGATAGCCATCGGCCACGGCCTCATCGACAGTGTCCGCGCCCACCTGACCGACCTGCCGCGCACCTGTCGCTTGGGCCTCATAACCGACTCAACAGTAGGCGAGCTTTACGCTGATCGAGTCAGGGCCGGGCTCGGCCGGGATGTCGAGACCATCACCATTCCGGCGGGCGAATTTCACAAAACCCGGGAAACCTGGGCGACCATTACCGACCGGCTCCTCGCGTCCGGATTCGGCAGGGACTCTGCCCTTCTGGCATTAGGCGGTGGAGTAATTGGGGACCTGACAGGGTTCGTGGCGGGTACTTATATGAGGGGGATCCAGTACATCCAGATCCCTACGACCCTGCTCGCAATGGTGGACGCTTCGGTCGGTGGAAAAACGGGTGTGGACACACCGGCAGGGAAAAATATGGTGGGAGTTTTCCACCGTCCCTCAACAGTAGTGATCGACCCGCAAGTCCTTGCTACACTTCCACTTAACCATTTGCGCTCGGGTTTTGCAGAAGTAATCAAACATGGCGTGATCGCCGACAGCCGTTATTTTGCACAAGTCGCAGAAAACGCAGGTCGGTTGATTGCACCCGAAGGCCGAAGCTCGGAGGGTTTGTCCTCGCTCATCGTGCGCAGTGTGCAGATAAAGGCGGAGGTTGTAGCCGGCGACGAGCGTGAGATGGGCCGACGCAGGATTTTGAACTTCGGCCACACAATTGGTCACGCAGTGGAAACAGCCAGCAGCTATTCCCTGCTTCACGGCTATGCCGTTTCCATCGGAATGGCGCTCGAAACACGGTTGGCTGAAAGGGCTGGAATCGCAGAAAAAGGGACGTCCGAAAAGCTGGAAAAAGTTTTGACCATTGCCGGTTTGCCGCGTCTGGTTCCAGATGGGATCGCCGCGGATCAGCTGATCGGATTGATGCAGTCGGACAAGAAAAATCGGGCTGGGAAAATCGAGTTCGCACTTCCCACGAAGATCGGAAAAATGTTCGAGGCTGATGGCAGGTGGAGCGTGCCTCTCGATGAGGCACTAATCAGGAGGTTCTGGATGAAAAAAACTGATTGGATCAGACTGGCCATTGCCGCTGCGATTGCTCTTGTCTTCGTAAAAACCGGGGCGGCAAAACTGCCCATTGGGTCCATGCTTATTCGCCACTCTCCGGTCGTCGTCTATGGAGAGCCGATGCTCAAGCCGCTCATCGTCACGGCGAAAAAATCGGTTTACACAGCCCGCGGTGTACTCGAGCGCGCTTCCGCAGGAGTGCCGGTCAAGGTTTCACTCACCCAGTACTGCCTGCAGGGAGAAACCCGTCGTGGACGTTTCGTCCGCCCGGGCATCGTCGCCGCCGATCCGCGGGTGTTCCCGCTGGCCCGCTACGTCGAGGTGTACATGGGGGACAAGTACATCGGGCGCTACCTGGTAGATGACACAGGCGGCAACGTGAAGGGCGCCACGCTCGATATCTGGACCCCCTCCTGCCACCAAGCGACCCGCTTCGGACGCCAGTGGGGCCAGGCCATCCTAGTGGCCAGCGACGAAGAACAGATTCCGCACCCGGCGCCGGTCGAGATTAACTCGATTCAGGATCTTAGGGCGATTGGGTCGTTGCTTGATGGGCTCGCTAAACGGTAGAAAAGAGGTTTCGGGTCATGGGTGTTCGGTTTTGAGTTGTGGGTTTTGAGACCCACTAACTGAAAACCCACAACTCAAAACTCAAAACCAGCCGTTTGTTTCGCCCGCATAAATCCCGACTCCCAGAAATGGCCCACCAATTGCGCGACTGAACCGCAACCCTACAACCGGGCAGAGAAACATATGTCGTCGTTCAGCTCCTGTCTCATTGGTTTCATTGTACTTGTCATCGGTCTCGCGGTCGCCGCGTATCTGGTGAACGTTCCCCCCACCTGGATCGCAGTGGGCGTAATCGTCATGCTCGGGCTCGGGATTTTGATGGCTACGAGCCGCACGAAACAGAAGGATCCGCCGACTCCGCCAAGCCCTTGATGGCATAAAACGTGGCTGTTGACCTGTTCAATCCCCCCGATTAACGTGCCCGAACAGGTTGACACTTACGCGGGACTGAGCTGCACCCGCCGAACGTTTTGCCGCCACAGGGGTTTGTATGCAGACGACTGCCGAAAGCAGGTCAAAGGGCTTTTTTCGTTCCTCTCCGTCCACAGCTTTCGACCAGTACCTGCAGGATATTCAAAAGCTCCCACTAATAACTGATGTAGAAGAAGAACGCCGGCTCGCGCGACGAGCCCAGGCAGGAGATGAAAAAGCGGCGGAGCGCCTGGTAACGGCGAACCTCCGCTTTGTTATTTCATACGTAAAGAAGTACCAGGGCCACGGACTCGACCTAAGCGAGCTGGTCGCCATCGGAAACGAAGGTCTCCTCAAAGCGGTCAGGAAGTTCGATCCCGAACAGGGCGTGAAATTCATCTCCTACGCCGTGTGGTGGGTGAGACAGGCAGTCCTGAAGGCTCTCGCCGAACAGACCCGCTCGGTTCGCATCCCGCTCAACCAGAACTCACAGCTTATCAAGCTGGCCCGCGCCGAAACCGTCCTCTCCCAGGTTCTCAAGCGCGATCCAACTGACCAGGAAATCGGCCGCCTCCTCGACGAGACGCCGGATCAGGTCCGTTCCGCCAAGCAGATGTCCGCGATCGAAATCTCACTCGATGCTCCAGTCGATCGGTCCGACCGCGAAGCCTCAACTCTCGGCGAACGCTTC